>JBBRTP010000056.1:0-5181 GCA_038244255.1 Candidatus Saccharimonadia bacterium | reverse complement strand
CTCGGCGGCATTACGTCCCTCGCGTAGGTCCTTGGCTGGCGCATCTTGCAATGCCTGGCTTGCCGTGTAGCTGTGGATCGTGGTCATCATGGCCTTCTCAATACCGAAGGCCTGATCAATGATCTTGACTAGTGGCGCAATCGAGTTAGTGGTACAGCTGGCATTGCTGATGACGCTGTCACCGGCCCCCAACGCCTCTTCGTTCACGCCAATCACAAACGTACCTACGCCCTCGCCCTTAGCTGGCGCACTTATGACCACGCGCTTGGCGCCGGCGGTGAGGTGCATCGAGGCGTCCTCGACCTTGGTAAAACGTCCGGTCGATTCGATTACTACATCCACGGCTAGGTCCTTCCACGGTAGCTTGGTGGGGTCCTTCTCGGCTGTCACGCGGATCTTGCGCCCGCCAACTATTAGATTGGTCTCATCATGCGTTACCTCTTCGTGGTAGAGGCCGTAATTAGAGTCGTGTTTGAGCAAGTACGCTAGTGTAGACGTATCGGTCAGGTCGTTAATGGCGACCACCTCGAGATCGGGATGACTTAAGGCGATCTTAAAAGCATTGCGGCCAATCCGGCCGAATCCATTGATGGCAACTTTGAAACTCATAGTCTTGGTTTTTACCCTATTACTTCCCTAACCATATAAGCTTTAGGGTTTTAGATCAAGATCGAAGAGTCTATTTTGCGCTCTCGTAGTGCTTCGCCGATTGCTCGATCACCTCACGCGCGGCAGATGCATCGCCCCAGCCATTAAAGCTCACCGGTGAGCCGGTCCAGTTAGTCTTCCAGTCTTTGTAGTGCGTATAAAAGTGCTCGATCACCTTGGGGAAGTTGGCACCAAGATCGGCTAGGTCCTTAATGTGATCCTTGCTGACATCGTCTGCCGGCACGCAGATGAGTTTTTCATCGCCTTCGCCAGCATCCACCATGCGTAACACGCCGATCGGCCGCGCCGGTACGACCACGCCGTGCGGTACCGATTCGTCGATGAT
Source organism: Candidatus Saccharimonadia bacterium (assembly GCA_038244255.1). Lineage (GTDB taxonomy): Bacteria > Patescibacteriota > Saccharimonadia > UBA4664 > UBA4664 > JBBRTP01. The sequence continues at coordinate 4,187 of JBBRTP010000056.1, read as the reverse complement.
AAGCAGCGCGTCCAGTGGGTCGCCATCGTCGCAGAGAGTCTGAGGCACATAGCCGTAGTCGGCCGGATAACCAAGCGTCGTCCCATTCACGCGGTCGAGCGTGAGATAGCCCGTGTCCTTATCCATCTCGTACTTATTACGCTCACCACGACGAATCTCGATGACGACGTTTACGATCTCTGGGACATTACTACCGGCAGTTAGTTCCTTCACGCGTGTGCTCCGACTCTTAATTTGACCTTGAGTATAGCACGATCGATGCTTGGGGGCGCGGTCGTTGCAAGTGACAAACCACAAGCAGCTATCGATCACGCTATTGTGAATTCATACGTTACCTAACGCTTGGCCAGGCGTTACCATGAGGGTGATTATAAGTGGAGGAAATATTATGTTGTGGACCGTAATTTCCTGGATTATTCTGGGAGCGTTGGCTGGGTATATCGCGTCAATGATCACCAGTACCAATGAGCAGGTGAATGGCTTCATGAATATCGTCGTGGGTATCATAGGCGCGTTCATCGGCGGTATTGTACTGAGGCTGTTTGGCGTTTCGATCACCGGCTTTAATCTGGCGAGCCTCTTAACCGCCATCCTTGGGGCGATTATCCTGCTCTCGCTCATGCGAGCCTTCCGGCGAAACACCGTTTAGGCCACCACAAAAAGAGCCCATAAGGGCTCTTTTTTAGTTATGCTACGTTCAGGCGAGCTTGAGCTGAGTCGTTAGCCAACCCTGGTCAAATCCCAGCTGAGCGGCTTTGGTGCCATCATCATGGGTGATTACGGTAAATGGCACGCCCATCTGGCCAGACAATTTGACCATCTCCTCGGCGGCCGCTTGGTCTTCCTCGACATTAACGTGCTCATACTTCACGCCCTTCTCATCTAAGAAGCGCATTTCGGCCTTGCAGTAGGCACACCAGTTTGTGGAATAAATCTTAATCTTTGGCATAATTCCTCCTATTACTACTATATCAAATGAAGCAAGCCCACGGGCTAGTTCAGATAGCGATAGGCCAGCCACACAGCTCCCAACGCCGCTACCGTGCTAGTAATGATAGACCAGCCATCGAACGAGCTACCACCCCAGATCATCGGGATGAACCCACCAATGGTGCCGCCGATGGTCGCGGTTAACAGATAGATCGCTTTGGGACTCATAGACCGATTATATCTGAAGCATAAGCTAAATACTAAATTAGGCGGGTGGAGCGGGACACGTAGTTACGGGACGGGCGCCTTGGCGCAGGCTCGTCATCCAGGCTAGAGTATCGCGAAAGCTCAGTGTCATATCGTCGTAGTGGGTTGCTGGGTACGACTTTAGCTGAACTGGGCCAATACTGTGTTGGCACATAATGGGTAGTGTCGTTTGCTGCTGTATCGGTAACACCACGTTATCCTTACTCCCCTCATTTATCAGCTTAGCGCTCGCGGTATGGGCATCACTAGCAATATTACGCTCCATATCAAGCGCCAGCTCAGGGTAGGTCGTGTTAAAGGTCGGGCTCGTGATGGCGGTAAGAAACGCTGGTTGGTAGACCTTTGTGGGCTCGTGGCCCCAGAAGGCCAGAACGCTATCGACACAATGCGATGTTACCTGCTGCGTTAACTGCGGGATCCACGGCGGCTGCAAGATGCTGGCCAAATCATATTTGCGGTGGTAATAGTCGGCGTAGCTGGTGAGTACAAAAGGACCGAACCAGTTAATATTGGCGCCGCGTGTAACATCACTCCATGTCTCGCGCACGTCCATCACCGGCCCCCAGCCGACCACGCCGGCGATCTTCACGTCGGGCGCGTAATCGGCGGCAATTTTATCGGCCCAGAACGCCGCATGGCCACCTTGCGAGTAGCCTCCTAATACGATTGCGTCCGTATTGAGTCGACCCCTTGTCTGACGCAGGTCTTCGAGGGCACGGATACTATCGAGTACGGCGCGGCCCTCGAGCGCGCCCACCATGTAGTGATGCAGCCGCGTAGGGTCGCGCATACCTTCGTAGTCGGTGATGACGGTGGCGTAACCCTGCGAGGCGTAGGCCATCATGTGCGCGTCATAATTGGCCCAGTTGGCCTTGGCCGGCACCTCAAGGCTACCAGCACAGGCGTCGCCAATGCCGGTAGTTCCCGGGGCAAAGGCAAAGACGGGCATACTTAGCTTGCCCGTTGGTAGATAGGCCCGAGCAAAGACGACGACCGGGGTACCATCTAGATCATACGATCGATAGCGAAAGACCACCTTGGTGATACCTGACTCCACCGGCAGCGTACTGGCACCGTAATCTTGCCGAATGATGGCTGCTGCCTCGCTGGCAGTGTAGTACCGGGCTGACTCCTGCGATAGCACACGCCCGCCGGTCTGAGCGCCATTTGATGTATGAACGTCGATGGCCAGCGGTGGTCGCTGCCAGCTCGAACCACCCAGCCGATAACCGAGTAGGCCGAGGAGCACTAGGGCCATGAGGAGTAGCCATGGTTGAGCCGAGCGGCGCGGCCGGCGATCATAGCGATAGGGCTTAAAGCCGCCTACCCGCACGCTAGCGCCCCATCCTAAAGCTCATAATGTCGAGGTCGACACCATCGACGTGCCGAGTCTCTATCTGTGTAAAACCCTGACGCTCGTAGTAACGGCGATGATCGTGGGTCGATAATATCACCTGATGAGCACCGCGTTGTTGCTGCAGCTTGAGCATGCGTGATAAGAGCGCCAGGCCGGTATTCTCGCCACGACGCTCCGGTGCGACGTAGAGCCAATAGAGCTGGCCCACACCATTGGTGGGAACGCTGCCGATGGCATACCCCACCATCGCCCCATCGTGATAAGCCGTTAAGATAATGCGCCTGGGGTTTATCGCCGCCATTAAGAGCTTAAGCGGGCGATGATCGCGAATGACCTGATGACGATAAGACACAGGAAAGTAGGTAAAGTGCTGGTGAATTGCCTCTATGAAGAGCCGGTTGAGCGCCGGAATGGCCGTCCATTTCACAGCAATAATTGTGGTGCTCATGTGCGAAAATATCTCAGGTTACTTGACCATCATAGCAATAACCAAGCCGGCGGCCGAGGCCTGCAAACAATCTCTAGAACGACTGACGAACGTGACTCATCGACCAGTCCCACTCGGCATCGGCTTTCTTGTGGGGGTTGAAGATGTTCTCCGGGTCGAAGATTGACTTGGCCTCGCGGAAGTGCTGATAGACCGAAGTACCATAGGCACGCTCGAGCCACGGACCACGGATCATGCCGTCGTTATGCTCGCCCGAAAGTACGCCGTGGTACTTCAAGACCAGTTCGTTGGTCTCGGTCATGGCTGGTCGCAACTTGGCGCGTTCGTCCTTATCCTCGAGCTTCATGAGGGGAATGATATGGAAGTTGCCATCACCCATGTGACCAGCGATCGTGGCAAAGAGATTGTACTTTTTAATAATCGCACGCATCTCCGGTAGGAACTTACTCAAGTACTCCGGGTTTACCACAAGGTCGTCGATGAAAGGCGCGGTGTGCTTATCTTTAACCTTCTGGCGCAGAAGCTGGAAGCTCTGGCGTCGCATGAGCCAGTACTTCTCGGAACTCTCCTCGGTGGGATCCTCCTCGGTGGCAGTAATCTCATAATAGCTATGTTTGAGATCAAGTTCTTTGTGGAGGGCCTTAATCTTGGTACTCACCTCGGCCCGGGTATCACCATCAAACTCCACCATGAGGATTAGCTTTGGGAGGCCATGTAATAGCATGATGCCATCGGGAATCAGGCTTATCAGAAGCTTAATGAAACGAACCGGGCCGAGCATCTTAAGAAACGATGGCATGAACTTGATTGAGATCCAGAGCGTAACATCATCGAACGATTCAAAGGTGGCCGGCTTGGCCTCGAGAACCTTAGGTATGATCTCACCCAGACGATCAATATCTTTAAGAAACATCACGAGGAGGCCGTTGTGCGGGCGGTGCTTCACTAGGCTAAATTTGATATCGGTCACTAGCCCCAGCGTACCTTGGGCGCCCACGATGAGCTTAGTGAGGTCAAAGATGCCCGTCTCGCGGTCCCAGACGTCCCACAGGTTATAGCCGGTGGAGTTCTTGGTGACCTTGGGCTTGGCGGCCTTAATCTCATCGTAATGTGTCTCCACGAGGTCAAACGTCTTGCGATATATATCGCCTTCGTAATCACCCTGCTTCATCTTGGTATCAAGCT
>JBBRTP010000055.1:0-5320 GCA_038244255.1 Candidatus Saccharimonadia bacterium | reverse complement strand
GTGTTTACCGCCATGTCTTTGCCGACGACGTAATATGGCCGGCCACCGCCAATGCCTAAGCCCTGGCGCTGACCGATGGTATAGAAGATCGCCCCGGCGTGCTCCCCCACCGTCTCACCCGTGGAGCGGTTCACCACCGGACCCGGTGTAGCGTTAATATATTGGCTTAAGAAGGCCTTAATACCCACCTCGCCGACAAAGCATATTCCCTGTGAATCAGGCTTCTTGGCCGTGGGGAGTCCCAGCTCGGCGGCGATGCGTCTAACCTCCGGCTTGTTCAGTTCACCCAATGGAAAGATCGTTCGCTCCAGGGCCGCGGCCGTCACCCGGTAGAGGAAATAGGTCTGATCTTTATTGGTATCGCGCGCGGCCAGCAGCCGACCATCCTGAACCCTGGCGTAATGCCCGGTCGCAATCAGATCGGCGCCGTCGGCCAGAACGGTCTCGAGAAAGAGTTTGAATTTGATCTCTTCGTTACACATCACATCAGGATTCGGCGTCCGCCCGGCCACGTATTCGGTGATCATCACATCGACGACCCGCTGGCGGTATTGGCTCTGAAAATCAAAGACCTTAAATGGTATGTCGAGCACGGCGGCAGCGGCTCGAGCATCGGCCAGATCCTGTTGCCACGGGCAGGCCACCCCAGCCACATCCTGGGTCCAGTTCTTCATATAGACGCCAACCACCCGGTGGCCTTGGCGCTGGAGTAACGCGGCAGCCACCGAGGAATCGACTCCCCCACTCAAGCCTACATAAATGGTCTTCATAACCGGTCAATTCTAGCCGTTATTGCCGTTCGAAGCCAGTTCGTAGATCACCTTCTGCACTTCAGAAATGGTCAAGCTCCGGCTATAGCCGGTAGCCCACCAGCGGGAGCGGCGCCAATTCTGGTCGTAAGACGAGTGATTGACGATGGTAAATTGGGATCCAAGCGCCCGGTGGAACGTGATCTCGGCGCGGCGCTGATGATAGGGCGAAGTTACGAGAATAATTGAATGATAATGGTTGTCGGTAATGATCTTGGCAACGTCCGAGGCATTGGCCCTTGTATTGGTGGACGCCTCATCCAGCTCAATCGCGCTGGCCGGAACGCCAGCTTCCTCGGCAGCCAGCGCCATAATCTTGGCGTTTGACGGGCTGGACGGATCAAGTGCCGCCCCAGAGAAGATAATATGCGCTGCCATGCCATCGTTATACAGCTTCACGGCTTCCTGGGTGCGTGCCGCAGTTTCGCCGCCGCTGATGGCCACAATGGCGTCGCTCTTAACCAACGGGCTCTGAGGTGAGAGATAGAAGCCGAGCCCAAAGAATATACTGACCGCGGCCACGAGCAGTAAGCCGAGGCCCACTCCCACCCCAATGAGAAAACCCTTCATGGATCTATTTTAGCAGGAAAGAGACGGCTTGCTTTTAAGTTGGGAGGCTCGACCTGACGAGCCATCGCAGTTATGTGGACCAATATTTGAGGATGGAGGGGACGTTTGAACCTATAGGTCGAAGTTCGACCCATCTGCTGAGGGAAGATCATAGGTCGAACTTCGACCTATGTCAAACGAAAGATACCCTACCCCGAGAGATGGACACGATATTTCATCGTTAAATGATGAGATCTGACTCTGGCCGCGCTTGTCAGATGCTGAAACGAGCTCAACATGACCTTAAGCCGACAAATGAAATCGTGATCATTACTGTCTGGTCGAGTACCCGTTCAATTCTCTGAGTCGTTTTACTATCGGTGGCAACTGCTCCACTACATAATCTATGGCGCTCTGATCCGTATCCCGACCGAGTGTTAGACGCAGGCTCGATTCAGCCTCCAGTGCCGTCCGGCCGATAGCCAAGAGTACGTGCGACGGATCGAGATCGCCACTCGAACAAGCCGAGCCGGTGGATGCCATGATGCCAACCTTATCCAGATAAAGCACCATGGCCTCGCCCTCTACCCCGGGGATTGTGAAATTCACGTTATTTGCCAACCGATGATAGTGATCGCCGTTTAAGATAAGTCCTTCGATTGTTTCGTTCAAACGATCAATCAGCTCATTGCGCAACCGAGCCAGCCGGTGAGTCTCATCCTCCCGCGCTACTACGGACTGCTTAAAAGCCTCTGCTAGACCTATAATCCCTGCTACATTCTCGGTTCCACTGCGGCGCCCCCGCTCCTGACCGCCGCCGTAGATAAGCGGCGCAAGCTGTACACCGGTCCGAACGTAGAGTAGCCCGACTCCCTTGGGTCCATACATCTTCGAACCGTTGAGCGTGAGCAGATCAACACCGAGCCGCGAGACGTTCAGGCTCAAGTATCCAGCGGCCTGGCAGGCATCGGTATGCAGATAAATCGGCCGGCTAGTCCCTCGTTCTGCCCGTTCCGCTCGGACCCGCGCGACTAACTTCGCGACCTCTGCCACGGGCTGGATTGTACCGATCTCATTGTTAGCCATCATCACACTGATCAGCACCGTTTGATCGGTAATCGTGGCCTCAAGCGAATTGACGTCAATGATGCCACTAGGCATTACCGGTACGATGGTAGCCTCATGGCTCTCACGCTTTAACGGCTCAACACAGCCAAGAACGGCATCATGTTCGATACTCGTCGTGATCCAGTGTGCATTGGGATGGGCTCGTAGGATGCCTTGAACCGCCAGATTGTCGCTCTCGGTGCCGCCCGAGGTAAAGACGATCTCGGTCGGTTTGGCGCCAAGTAGATCCGCGATCGTCGCGCGCGCCTCCTCGGTGGCCTGCCGGGTGACGCGGGCCGCAGCGTAGACGCTCGACGGATTAGCAAACTCAGTCTCAAAATAGGGCCGCATTGCCGCTAACACGGCTGGATCGAGCGGCGTCGTGGCGGCATGGTCGAGATAGATTAACCGTCGAGACATGCTCACTCTCGATCCCAGGTGCCATAGTCTGGATCCTCTTCGGGGAATAGCTCGTTCAAGCCATTACGGTTAAGAACGGCGGAGCGCAACCCCAGATCTCCTAGACCTCCCAGAATCGCCAGGCGCCGATTGAACTCGGCCATGATGTGACGGTAAGCGGTTAACTGTACTGCGGTCACCTCGGTGTCCTCACCGTGTTCTAGAACCTTTTCTAACTCCTCGAAGTCCATCCGGTCGTCGAGCTCCTTGAGAGCAGCCTCACCCTCCGCTGCTGCGTCCCAGAACTCCTCGAAGTCGAACGGGCTGATCGAACGCCTCATATGTCGATCGGTTAGTTCAAATTTGGCTAACTCAACGGCAGCAATTCCACCATCCTCACTCAGTCGTGTGATCGAATACTTACTAAAGCTGTCGACGGCGAGTGTCAGATAGCCACCCATTAGATTGGTCTGTATCGCCGTTTCGAGCCGATCTTTGACCATGCTATAACCAAGCACCTCTGGTACATCCGGCTGGTCAATCTGCCCAACCTTGCCAGCGAGGTATTCTCTACGCTCGCGGTACGAGAGCCCCTTGACCGCTCTCTCACTAAGCTCACTCTCCTCGACTACATCGGCGCCGACTAGGCGAACCAACAGGCCATGCTCGCGTACCGATATACTCCCAAGCAGCTGGTGAACCTGGTTACGAAGCAGGTCGGCTGCAACCTCCAGTGTTTCGGTGTTGCCCTTGCCCAGTGAGTCCCATTGATCGCCCAGATGATCGTAGTTATGCCGCATACCAGCTGATTCCGTCCGATCAATAATATGCGGCACCACCGGCGGAGCAAGCTTAAAACCGAGCTGCGCCTCTACCGCCGCTCGGTCGTAACTCGGACCTTCATCTTGGCCGCCGCTGTCTCGATCGATCATGCAAGTATTAAACCAGCTGGCTCTTGATCTGGCCAGTCGTGGCGTCATGGTCGAGATAGATCTGTTGCATTTAGATCCCAAACAACTTTTCGGCGTTGGCTGTACTTGCAGCCGCCAGATCTTCGAGTGATTCGCCGCGCAGCTTGGCCAAGAACTCAGCCGTGAGGCGCGTATTGTCCGGCTCATTGCGTTGGCCACGCTTAGGGACGGGAGTGAGGAATGGGCAATCGGTCTCAAGCACCAGATTAGCCGGTGGCAACTCCTTAGCCGCAGCCAACTGTTGTGCGTCTTTGGTAAAGGTCATAATGCCGTTTAAGGCTACCATGAAGCCGCGTTCTACTGCTAAGCGCATCTCTGGAACCCCGGCGGTGAAGCAGTGCACTACCCCACGCAAGCCGTCGTACTCATCCACGATGCGGTAGAAATCATCGAAGGCGTCACGCACGTGCCAGACCATCGCCAGATCACGCTCCAGGGCTAATTCTATCTGGAATCGAAAAGCGCGATCTTGAGCATCTTTGTCGTAACCCTCACGGTAGTAATCAAGCCCGCACTCGCCGATGGCGACGACCTTATCGAGGCTCGCCAGCCGCGCCACCTCCTCGAGCGCTTCGTAGCCGCGATCGGCCTCGTGCGGGTGGAGCCCCACCGTCGCCCAAACGTTTGCATAGGCTTTGGCCACCGCCACGGCCTGAGCGCTGTCCTCTTCATCGCAGCCCACCGTTACGATCTTATCGACTCCAGCTGCCGCCGCGTGCGTCAGAATCGCATCAAGCTCATCACGATACTCTTCGAAGTGGATGTGGGCATGGGTGTCGATTAACATCCGACTACTTAACCTTGATATCAGTCTTTTCGATAGTGTCGCTCTTTGGAAAGAGGATCCCAATCTCCGAATGAACCTTACCGCCGGCAAAGGTAGCGACGATCTTCTCGGAGGTGGTTGGCAGGAGTGGAAGTAGCAGTAGTGCAATCTGGTTCAAGTCAGTCACCGCGTGACGGAGCACCACAGCTAGCTGTGTAGTATCAGTCTTGGCTAGCGCCCACGGCTTCTCTTCTTCGAGGTATTGATTTAACCCGCGTACGAGCAACCAGACCTCTTGGAGCGCGCGGTCGAACAGGTAGCCATCCATCGCTTCGGTATATGGAGTGATATCGTGGGAGTGCTCGGGCAAGTCACCGATGACGCCGCCGAAGTAGCGCGTAATCATGACGGCCACGCGTTGTACCAGATTACCCAAATCATTAGCCAGATCGGTATTGTAAATCAGCTCGAAACGCTCACGGGTAAACTCACCATCGGCACCAAACGGTATCTCGCGCAAAAGATAATAACGCAACGCATCGGCGCCAAAGTCCTTGGTGAGGTCGCGGGGATCCACGGCGTTGCCTAGACTCTTACTGATCTTCTTGCCATCGATAGTGAAGAAGCCGTGACCGAATATCTGGCGCGGCAACTCCACTCCGGCACTCATCAGCATAGCCGGCCAGTAGATGCAGTGAAATTTGGTAATATCCTTGCCT
>JBBRTP010000054.1:0-5534 GCA_038244255.1 Candidatus Saccharimonadia bacterium | reverse complement strand
TCATGTTCTATTATCTTTTCTTTTCCCCGTATCAGGCCTATACTGGCGGAGTCTCTGTCCCTAGCCAAAGTGAGGTGAGACAAATGCTCGCAGCAGCGTTAGTACTTGTTTCCGTCATGCTCGTCATCGTCGTCTGGCAGCTGCTCCGCTCCCAGCGTCAGGTGAAGCATCTCACGACCCTGAACGACCAGTGCTACTTCGCCCGCGACAAGGACTCCAACAAGTTTGAGTCGTTGCGGGAGATCATCGAGCAAGCTCCAGACCTGAGCCTCGAAGGCCGCCCGCTACGCGGTAACGGCATCTGGGGCTTCACGATCCGGAGCGCCACCTTCCATGCCCAAGTCATGTTCGATCCAGCGTTGGAAACGATGTGGGTAGCCGCTCCAAAAGGCGTGGAGTACAGCATCGTCCTGAAGTATCCCTACGTCGCGGCCGATGTTGTCGCCTTCTTCGACCGCTATCACGTCAAAGGCGGTTCAGACGCCGGCGACGGCGCAAGCTCTAAGCCCGCCGTCGCTCACGCCTGAGCGCGTCCAAGTCCGCGTCCTATCCAACCGCGCCCACTCGAAAGAGTGGGCGCCCAACATTTGGCGAGATTATTTTTCGACGACGACGATGGCAGCTCCCTCGGTACGAGGCGCGCTAAAGCGGAATTTACCCGTGATCTGGTCGCGGCCAATGGTAAAGCCGGTGCTGTAATGCGCGTGGCCGCCACTGGGGTCGGTGGGGATCGTACGAAGAATGTTAGAGGGATTTACGAGGAACGTCAGGTCAATGAGGTGAGCGGACTTGCAATTGGCGCCGCTGACACTGCAGATCTGATTATCACTAATGGGGATGACTACCGGTAACTTCTTACCCGGGTTTGCCGCTACATATTTATTAAGCGCGTCCGCGAGGTCTGTGAGACTTGATTTACGAAAGGCGTTGCGTGACTCCGGCGTGGCGTAACTGGCGGCATAGACTGGCTTGGGCGCGGGGTGGTGATGGCTAATGGCAAGCGTCACGCCAACAACTAACAGCCCAAAGAGGCCAAGCTTCTGCCATCGTCGTAATCGCCGGAGTCGTTTCATTACTCTATTTTTACCATAAGCAATTAAGTCCGCCTAATTCTTCCTGTTATGCGCTACACTTAAACCATATGGAATCTTCACCGCAAACCTATGATTTAGTGATTATTGGTGCCGGTCCGGCTGGTCTGGCCGCCGCCGTCTATGCCGCGCGAGAGGGCATGAGTACTCTGGTCGTTGAGAAGGGCGTCATTGGCGGTATGGCGGCCCTAACCGAGACCATCGATAATTACCCGGGCTTTGAGGCCGGTGTGGGCGGGCTCGAGCTATCAGACAAGCTGGAGGCGCAGGCTAAGCGGTTTGGTGCGGTCGTCCAGACCGGCGTCGAGATAGTCACGATCGCAAGACTCGACGATCACATAACCCTGACCACCAAGGCCGAGCCGATCGCGGCCCGCGCCGTACTCATTGCCTCAGGCTCAACCTATAAGATGCTGGGCGTACCCGGCGAAACCGAGCTCATCGGACGTGGGGTGCACTTCTGCGCCACCTGTGACGGCCCAGTCTATCGGGGCAAGGAAATCGTCGTTGTCGGCGGCGGCAATTCGGCCATGCAGGAGACGTTATTTTTAGCCAAATTTGCCTCTCACGTGAAGATGCTTGTTCGCGGACCAGCGCTGGCCGGCAGCGAGATCTTGCGCGAGGAGATTATAGCGCTAAAGAACGTCGAACAGGTCTTTAATACGAGCGTCACGAGTTTAAGCCGAGTCGAGGCGCGCGTCCAGGTTGTGGCGCAGGACTCAGCCGTGAATAAGCCGGTGACAATTATCACCGATGGGGTATTCGTCCTGATCGGCTTGTTACCAAATAATCAGTTTGCGGCTGGCTTAGAATTAGACGAGAGAGGATTTATCCGCTCTAATGTCGACTATCTAACCAATCTAACGGGGGTGTATGTGGCTGGTGACGTGCGCAGTGGCTCAACCTGGCAGATCGCCAGTGCCGTGGGTGAGGGCGTGAGCGCTACATTAAAGATTCGGGAATATCTCGACGCCCTGGATAAGGCTAAGCCCCGAGCGAACTAGCGGCCAGGCTCAAACTTTTGTATGATGAGGGTCATGAAGACAAATACCGTAATTGAAGCGAACAGTCAGATCGGCCAGACAATCACCGTACGGGGCTGGGTGCAGACGGTGCGTGATATGGGCAAGATTACGTTTATTGACCTGCGCGATCAGACGGGCCTAGTCCAAGTCGTGATACCAGACAGTATCATTGTGCCGCGCGTGGGTGTGGAATACGTGGTTGAGATTACCGGTACGGTACGCGCACGCGGCGAGCGATTTCGTAACCCCAAGTTGGCTACCGGTGATATCGAGCTCGGAGTTGAGTCGATGACGGTACTCAACGAGGCTGCGGAGCTACCGTTTGAGGTTAAGAAGGATACTATCGGGATTAACGAAGAGCTTCGCCTGAAGTATCGCTATCTGGACCTCAGGTCTGAACGGATGGCCGCCAATATGCGTCTGCGCCATTGGGTCATTAAGTACATGCGAGATTATCTCGACAAGGCCGGCTTTATCGAGGTGGAGACACCCTTACTTACCAAAGGTACACCGGAGGGCGCCCGTGAATTCTTGGTACCCAGCCGCCTGCATCCGGAGGAGTTTTACGTCCTGCCGCAAAGTCCGCAGCAGTTTAAGCAGTTATTAATGGTGGGTGGGATCGGCCGGTACTTCCAGATAGCCAAGTGCTTGCGCGATGAAGATCAGCGCGGCGATCGCCAGCCTGAGTTTACACAGCTGGATATGGAGCTCTCGTTCGTGACGCAGGAGGATGTCTTAGCGCTCAATGAGGCGATGCTCATCGCGTTGGTTACGGAGCTCTTTCCTGACAAGCACGTGACAGAAACCCCCTTTCCGCGCCTCACTTATGCTGAAAGTATGAAGCGTTACGACACCGATAAACCTGATCTACGTAAGAACAAAGACGATGCCAATGAGTTGGCCTTTGCCTGGATTACTGATTTTCCAATGTTTGAGATAAATTCTGAGAGCAGCAAGGTAGATGCCGTCCATCATCCATTCACGGCGCCCAAGAGTGAAGATTTAGTGCATTTGTCCAAAAAACCTATGGATGTAAGGGCTGATGCCTATGATATTGCCCTAAATGGCTATGAGATCGGTGGTGGCAGTATCCGTATCCATAGCGCTGAGCTCCAGGAGCAGGTCTTTGAGCTACTAGGTCTGACCAAAGCCGAGATCGATGGCCGTTTTGGCCACATGATCGAAGCCTTTAAATACGGTGCGCCACCCCATGGCGGCCTCGCCTACGGCCTCGATCGTCTTATCATGCTTCTCGCAGGCGAGCCTAATATTCGTGAGGTGATGGCTTTTCCCAAGACGGGTGATGCTCGTGATCCATTAACCGGTGCGCCAGGCTCAATCTCGGATAAGGCGCTCGCTGAGGCCCACATTAAGACCGTTCCGCCCAAGAAGCTCTCGTAGGCACAAAACCTCAAAACCAGTGACACGTAAGCGTTTTCGTGTTACAATATAACAAATATTAAGTGCGCCACGGCGTTCACCCACCGCGGCGCTTTCATTTGATCGGAAACCAGAGATGATTGAGACCGCAAAGATTCGAAATGTCGCCATTATTGCGCACGTTGACCACGGCAAGACTACGCTCGTGGACGGCCTCTTAAAGCAGTCGCACTCGTTCCGCGATAACCAAGCCGAGATGCAGCAGACCGCCATCTTAGACACCGGTGATCTTGAGCGGGAGCGGGGGATTACCATTACCAGTAAGACCATTGCCGTAACTCACGATGGTTTTAAGATTAATATTATCGATACACCAGGGCATGCTGACTTTAGTGGTGAGGTTGAGCGGACGCTCAACATGGCCGATGGCTGCCTCCTCATCGTGGATGCTCAGGAAGGCCCTATGCCGCAGACCAAGTTCGTGCTGACGCGCGCCTTGGCGCTCGGCTTGCAACCGGTAGTTGTGATCAATAAGGTCGATAAGCGTGATGCTCGTCCCGAAGAGGTAATAAACGAGATTGAGCACCTCTTCCTTGATCTGGCCGTCTCCGACGACCAGCTCGAATTCCCCGTCTACTATGCTATTGGTCGTGACGGTAAGGCCTGGAACCACCTGCCAACCGAAGCCGATGTGGCCGCGCCAGGTGATCTATCACCCATCTTTGATGCTATCACCAAAGATATTCCCGCACCCCAGGTCGACGAGACCGGTCCATACCAGATGCTCGTCACCTCACTCGCCTGGGACAGTTACCAAGGTAAGTACGCTATTGGTCGTATTCAGCGCGGCAAGATTATAGCCGGCCAGAACCTGGCATTCATCGATCGTGATGGCAAGGTGACCGCAAGCAAGGCCGACAAGCTCTTCGTAGCTCAGGGTCTTGAGCGTCTCGAAGTGACTGAGGCTGGCGCGGGCGATATCGTCTGGGTTACCGGTGTAGATAGCGCTACCATTGGCGGCACGTTAACGGCCGTCGATGCCCCCGACGCACTCCCAGTCATGGAGATCGAGCCCCCGACCCTCCAGATCCAGATCGGTCCGAACACCTCGCCGTTTGCCGGTAAGGAAGGTAAATACACCACCAGTCGTCAGATTGGCGCCCGTCTCGAGCGTGAACTGGAGACTAACGTGGGCCTGCGTGTAGTGGACCGCGGCACTGACTTTCTGGTGAGTGGACGGGGTGAATTACACCTTTCGGTCCTCATCGAGACGTTACGTCGAGAAGGTTTCGAAATGGAAGTCGGTCGCCCTCAGGTTGTTACAAAGATTGAGGACGGCAAGACGCTCGAACCTATCGAGGAGCTTGCCGTAGAGGTACCAGAGGAGTACGTCGGCGCCGTCACCAGTGAGCTGGGTCGTCGCCGTGGCAATCTGCTCATTATGGAACCGACTACCAAGGGCACCACGCGCCTCATCTTTACCCTTCCCACCCGAGCCCTACTGGGTCTGCGTAACATTCTCCTCACCGGCACGAAGGGTACGGCGATCGTAAACAGCCTTCTGGTGGGTTACGAGCCGCTCGGTCAGCCACTGCAGCAGTTACGTAACGGCGTACTCCTCTCTGCTGAGACCGGTAACGCCACCACGTATAGCCTCAAGGTAGTCGAGGAGCGTGGCATCGCCTTCATCGGCCCGGCCACCAAGGTGTATGAGGGAATGATCATCGGCCTGAACCGCCGTGGCGACGACATGGATATCAACGTCACCAAAGAGAAGAAGCTGACTAACGTTCGTGCCTCCTCGACCGACATGACCACGCAGTTAACGCCATTTACGCTCCTAACGCTCGAGGAGGCTCTCGACTTTATTGAGAACGATGAACTGCTTGAGGTAACCCCTGAATCACTGCGGATGCGTAAGCGCTTCCTCCTACCCAACGATCGAAAGCGCAACAAGAACGCCGTTCTGGTTTAGAGAATCAACTATTGACATTCCATACAACTTATGCTAGAGTAGACGGCGATCGACTGGCGTCTA
>JBBRTP010000053.1:0-5690 GCA_038244255.1 Candidatus Saccharimonadia bacterium | reverse complement strand
CACTTGTTCATTACGAGAATCAGGCCCTTGCCCGCCTCGATGATCTGACCGGCTAAGTTGAGGTCACCGGCGACCGGACCCTCATCAGCGTCGAGCACTAAAATGCAGATATCGGCCTCGTGGACGGTTGAGAGCGTGCGCAGCGTACTATACTTCTCTACGCCCTGCTCGATCTTGCCACGTCGGCGCATACCGGCGGTGTCGATGAGTTCAATGGCGCGTCCATGGCTCTTGAGACTGCCTACGGCGGTGTCGCGGGTGGTACCGGCCACTGAAGACACAATGGCTTGCTGCTTGCCCATCAGAGCGTTTAGGAGGCTTGATTTGCCGACGTTGGGCCGCCCGACCAGCGCCAGCTTAAGTGACGCCGCTTCGGTGGGGGCCGGTGTGCGCTCGAGGTGATCAGTAATGGCATCGAGCAAGTCGCCAGTGCCACGGCCGTGAATGGCCGATACCGGAACGATAGTCTCAACGCCCAAGCGCATAAATTCATGCTCGATGCCAATGGGTGCGGTATCGGCCTTGCCGAGGGCCAGTATCACCGGCTTACCAGTCTTAACGGCTAACCGGGTAGCACCAAGGTCGTCGTCGGTGATCATGGTGCCGGCATCCACTACTACTACGATGACGGTGGCACTGGCGGCCACTTCCTTGATTTGATCCTGTGCCTGGAGCTCAATATCGCCCTCGGCACGAGACAGTCCAGCGGTATCTACGAGCGTGAAGGTATAGCCTCGCCACTCCACGGGGCCGTAGTTGGCGTCCCGGGTCGTCCCGGCCACATCATGAGTAATCGCTCGCCGCGTACCGGTGAGACGATTAAAGAGGCTCGACTTACCCGCATTAGGGCGTCCGACAATAGCAACAAGTGGCGTTACAGCCATACCCAGCTCGATCCAATCCAATTAGTGAGAGCCTGGGTCTCACCGAAACGATCCGACGATCCCAAGACTACCGTTATGACATCGTGGCCATTGACCTTAGTCAGGCCCACAAAACACTCGCCCGCACGGAGCGTGTATCCTGTTTTTATACCATAAAACTGCCCACTAGCCAATAGTTTGTTGGTACTGGTAGCCGAAAGCGTCCGACCGGCCAGGCTTGAGATGGTCAGATAGTTATGGCTTACGGCATCTTTAATCAACGGACTTGTTAGTGCCAGGCTCGCAATCTTGCCGAGTGCTAAGGCAGTGGCGTAGTTATTGTCGTCTACGAGGCCACTCGGTGAGACGAAGTGCGTGTCGGCAATCCCCCATTCGCCCATCTTTAGGTTCATTTGTGCAGCGAAGCGATTGATGCTACCGGCATCATAGATGGCTAGGGCATCGGCGGCATCATTGGCCGAGGCAATGAGGGCGGCGCTAACTAGATCGCCGAGCCGGTATTTCTCGCCGGTGGTAAAGCCCAGTGTATCGTCTTCTGGCAGATAGGCTGGCAGTTTGCCAATAGTCACGATCTCATCCGCCCGATGGCGGCTTAAGACTACGATGGCGGTAACTAGCTTGGTAACCGATGCAATCGGTCGCCGCACACCACCAGCTTTTACGTACAACGGCGTTCCGGTCGCCTCATCGAGTGCTAGTATGCTTGACCGAGACTCAAGACTTGGCAAAGAATTACTTGTCTGAATCGGCAGAGCCACGCCGGCACTTACGAGGAGCTGGCTCGGCACAGTTGGGGCGACGGCCGAATGATTGGCTGCTGTAGTGACGTTCTGACGAGTCTGGGCGGACAGATGCGGCCAGAGACCGGTGGCATGGAAGATGAGCACGGTTAGTAAGGCGAGCGACCTCAATTCCGTGCCTCTGGCGTAAAGTCGGCCACCTTACCGACGCCGAGATCGCCTAATAAGTATGGGCCAAAGCTCATGCGGTGCAATCGCTTAACCCGGTAGCCGATGGCAGTGAGTGTTCGTCTGATTTGACGGTTCCGGCCTTCGGTGAGTGAGACTGTCAGCTCGCGACCTGCATATGAGAGTACTTTTAGTCGGCTCATACCGTCCTCGAGCTCGATGCCTTGCTCCAGGCGCTTGAGGTTGGTGGCGGTGAGCTCCTGATTTAATGTGAGCTGGTAGACTTTCTCCTTGGCAAATGACGGGTGCGACACGGCCTGAGCAAAACCGCCATCATTGGTGAGAAGAAGTAAACAGCTCGAGTCCTTATCAAGGCGACCCACGGCCTGGAGCGATCGGTAGCGTGCCGGAATGAGATCGTAGATGGTGGGCGCACTCCCCTGACGGGCGCGACTGGTGACGTAGCCAACGGGTTTATGAAAGAGAATATAGTCATGATGTGATACCGCAATCAGTTTGCGGCCGTCTAGGCTGACCTCGTCGGCTGGTGCAACACGAGCGCCCAGCTGGCCAACCTCGCCGTTGACCCTCACACGACCGTCACGGATGGCCTCATCCGCCGACCGGCGCGACAAGCGGGTGGAGCTTGCGACAAATTGGTTGAGCCTCATAGGACCTCGGTCTCTTGTAGTGGGGGCAGCTCGTCAATACTGCCAAAGCCAAATTCCTGCAGAAAGGCTTGGCTTACGGCGTACAGGGTTGGGTGGCCGGTCTCTGGCGCCGTACCGTGCTCGGCTACCAGGCCGCGTTGGAGTAGGTTCTTGAGCGTAGCATCAGATGATACGCCACGGATCTCATCCAGCTTGGACTTAGTGAGGGGTCCGCGGTAGGCCACGATGGCAAGGGCCTCAAGGGCGGGCTTGGAGAGCTCGGTCCTAGCGTCTTCAGTGAGAAAATCTCGCACGAGCTCACTGGCCTCGGGGGCGGTCACTAGGCGATAGGCATCATGGTGACGGGTGAGCCGGAGACCCGTGTCGGCCAGGAGCTGAATGAGTTCGTGCAAGGCTGCGGTCACGGCAGACTCATCGTGCCCGGTCACCTTGGCTAATCGGCCCAGTGTGACCGGTTCGCTGGCGACAAACAGAATAGCTTCGATACTAGCGGATAGTTCACTCATTTCCGTAGCTCGATGGTGATCGGGGCGAACTGATTAGCCTGGCTCACATGCACCTCACCGGTGCGGATGAGCTCAAGCAGAGCCGTAAACAATACGATAATTTCGAGGCGGTCCTGGCAGCGATCGAGCTCAAGGTGGAGTTCGATGCTTCCTTCACGGAGGCGGCGACGGAGACGTTCCTCCAGTTGCGCCTGGCTGAGGTGTCGTTTGAGGGTAGCGGTGGGGCGCGCTGGTTCTCGACGTTTGAGCGCTAGCTCAAAGGCCGTGGCAAGTACGCTGAGATCGAGCTGAGGCATAGGCAGCTCGCTCGGCTCCAGTTTCTCGGTAACTGGGCGTTGCCAGGTTCGGCGTCCACTATGCCTTGCGAGCTCCCGTGAGGCTTGTTGAAAACGCCGATACTCGATGAGCTCATCATTGAGCTGGCGGAGCTCATCTTCCTGCTCTATTTCATTCATGCGTGGCAATAAGGCCATACTCTTGATATACAACAATCTACATCCGAGCTCCAAGAACTCACCGAGCTCCTGGGCTCCCAGATCTCCTAGCTCATGCGTACGCTCGAGGTACTTTGAGGTGATAGTGGCGACCGAGATTGCACTAACTTCAAGGCGGCCCCGTTCGACCAACTCAAGAAGCAGCCCAAAGGGACCCTCAAATTCATTTATTGCCACCGTATGAGCCATGTGTTTATTGTAACAAGCAGGAATTGCTTATGCTATTTATCGGCTCAGGCGACTAAGGCTCAAACGACCCGCTAGTTGTAGCCGTACCCGTGGGCGATTCGCCGATGATCTGCAACCCCCTGGCAAAGAGTAGCCCCAGCGCAACCGCCACAACGAGCACGAGAATAAGCGTAATAATAGCCGTACGCCGGTCGTCTAGCTGGCGATCTCGGAGTGAGTCGGGCAGCGTATCATCACGGTAGACATAATGTGATGCGGTAAGTGGCATCGTCTCGTAGAATTCATCCCCCTGGTCTGGCTGGTCACGTGGGCTCTTCTCCATCACAAAATTCCTCCATCTTGGGAGTAATTCTAGGTGGTTCTCGCTGTTGATGCTTCGGTAGATGTCCTAAAAACGAGCGAACAAATCCCTAATTGCTAGGCTCCGAGCTCTTGTTTCACCGCGTTTACGACGTCTTCGAGGGTAACTTGAGACTTAATGAGGTACTTGTTAACCCCGAGGCTCTCACCGCGCTGGCGATCGGTGTCCTGGCTGAGGGCGGTCATCATAATGACCTTGGTCTCTTTGGTCTCTGGGGTCGATCGTAAGATATCCAGCACGTCAAAGCCAGAGATCTTGGGCATCATGACATCGAGGACGATGAGGTCGGGGCGCTCACGTACGGCTGTAGCCAGAGCCTCCTCGCCATCGCTGGCGGTGATCACTTGGTAGTCTTCGGCCGAGAAGCGGGCCGAGTAGATCTCGCGGAGGTTGATATCGTCTTCGACCAGTAAGATTTTTGCCATAATTGTACTTAGTGTATCCGTTTAACTTATGCTTGGCAAGATTTAGCTGATTGAGCGTCGGTGGGTGTCATGAGACGACTCGTGATTCTGCGGTATCGGCATTGCAATGGCCTTAGGCGCCACTACTGCACCAGCTACGGGTGCCGCTGTTGGCTGGGGCTGGATTACGGTACCGGCTGTCGCCAGTTGAGGCGCCGGTGCGGCAGCCGGGGCAGCCGGAGCGATGGCTTGCTGCTTGAGACGCTCAACCTCCTCCTGAGTGAGGCGTGGCAGCGAGAAGTGGAAGGTACTTCCCTCCCCAGCTTTGGAGGTGATCCAAATGCGCCCATTAAAGAGTTCAATGAGCGTGCGACAGAGATAGAGCCCCAGGCCGGTACCGCCGATAGTGCGGGTCGCTGAGTTATCAATGCGATAGAATTTCTGGAACAAGTGCGGGATGTCCTCGGCCGCGATGCCGACGCCGCTATCGGCTACGTCGACTTGAGTCTCTTTATCGTTGCCGGTGAGCGTCACATTGACTCCACCTTCGGGGGTAAATTTCACCGCGTTGTCGATGAGGTTCATGACCACTTCACGCAGCCGCTCGCCATTGGCCGCCACGTAGTAGATGGGCGTTAAGACCTTGCCGGTATTGCCGGACGCCTGGTATACCAGGGTGAGGTTCTTCTTTTGAGCCACGAACTGCATGTCGGCCACGGCGCTTTCAATGAGAGCGCCCAGGTCCACTGGCTCAATCTTACTGTTCAAACTCCCCTCTTCGGCTTTGGTGGCGCTCAAGAGGTCCCTAAAGAGCTCACCAAGGTGCTGGATGGTCTCATGGGCCTTATCGAGGTACTTCTTAGCCCGATCGTCGATGGTGGCTACATTGGGGTTCATGGCTAGGGCAATATAGCCTTCGATGGCCGCTACCGGCGTGCGCATCTCGTGTGAGGCGGTTGAGACGAACTCCTCCTTCTGACGCTCAATGGCCTTCTCGCGGCTGATGTCGCGGAATAGGGCGATAGCGCCAGTGGCAGTGCCAGAGTTGTCGTAGATGGGCGATATGGAGAGATTAAGGGCGATCTTTCTCCCCGCTCGTGTGGTCATGGAGAGGTTATCTCGCACCACTGTCGTCTTACTCTGCCAGGTCTCATTAAATGGGTCTGCGGCATCCGGTAGTTCTGCATCACTAGCATCCCGCAGTTGTAGCACCAGCTTGTAGTCGATATTCTGGGCGCTGGCCTCGTCCCAGCCGGTGAGTTGCTGTGCGGCT
>JBBRTP010000052.1:0-5748 GCA_038244255.1 Candidatus Saccharimonadia bacterium | reverse complement strand
CGCGTGAATGAGTACATATCCTTCATGACAAACTCACGGGTGCGCATGATACCGCTCTTGGCCCGGATCTCATTACGTAGCTTGTTTTGGAACTGATAGACGTAGCGTGGCAAGTCACGATAACTCGCAATATGATTCTTCATCATATCGACCATCTGCTCTTCGTGACTCCAGGCGAGACCCGCCTCACTGCCATTCTTATACTTTGTCTTAAACCAGACATCCACGATTTTATCGTCCCAGCGGTCGGTCTCCGCCCAGAGCTACTGGCGCTGCAAGGTGCTCATGAGCACCTCCTGAGCACCTAAAGCGTTCATCTCCTCACGAATGATACCGATAATCTTATTGAGTACGGCACGACCCAGCGGCAGCCACAAATAGACGCCGGCGGCATCCTTATGAATAAAGCCCGCCTTGATCAGCAGCTGAGCGTTCTTAGCCGTCTCGTCTTTCGGCGCGTCACGGCGGGTCTTGGTGAAGAGTTGGGAGAGTCTCATTACCCTAGTATTAAGTATCTCGTATCAGGTATCAAGTCAGACAACTGTTAAACACCATTTTCCAATTTCGAAATTAATTATTCGGGCTTACAGATTGTCTCTACTTGTGCGAGATCGCGATGTAGGCAAGGAAGTTATTGAGCATATGCAGGGCCATACCTGGGAAGATACTCTTGAGCCGGACGTACATGAAGCAGAGTAAGAGACCCAGGATGAAGGTGTAGATACTGACGTTAGCCTGAAGGTGGGCAAAACCAAAGAGCACGCTCGAAATCACTGCGCCCCAGATAAGCCCGACACGACCCGCCATCGCCGGGAAGATAAAACCGCGAAAGACCGTCTCCTCGATGATCGGTGGGATGAGTACAAGACCGATAAGCGCTAAGTTAGTATTCGAGCCGGTGGCACTACTTAGCTCATTGTTCTGTGGCTGATTTGCGTTAAAACTAGGCACTAGTACTGAGACCAGCCAGATGGTGGCATCGGCTAGGATGATGAACCCCGTAAAGATCGCCAATAAGTAGAGGATGGCCTTGCCTACATTGAATTTGCGCCAGCCCACTGACTTCCAGCCCACCTGGTACTTACGTAAGTAGAGCCAGACGAGCCCAAGTGCCCCAATGGCGTCCAAGAGCACCAGCACGAAGTTGGCCTCAAAGGATGAGCTGTCGGGGCGTAAACCCTGGACGAACCAATGGACAAGCGGGACTACCGGTTCGAGCTGTAAGGCTACCAGAAATATAACGATGGGTAGCCCGATCCAGGCGATGCCAAACACGATAAGCGCGTCCCAGACGCCGAATGGTACCTTAAGGTGTTCCGGCAGCGGCCGTGATCGAAATATCGACTTCACCTAGAAGTACTTCCGTACGTCATATACCGAGATTAAGATCATCAGACCAATGAGCGCGATGAAACCAATGGCGTGGTAGCGCGCCTCGGTATCGGCTGACCAAGTGCGCTTGGTAACACGCTGCCAGGCCGAGACAAAGAGCCGGCCACCGTCGAGCGCCGGGAGAGGCAGTACGTTAAATGCAGCCAGAGCCACCGATATATTAGCCATAAAGAGTAAGATGTAGGCAAAACCGAGCACCGAGATACTCTTTAGGATAAAGATGATGCCAACCGGACCTGAGGCTTGCTCAGCAGCGGCCGGTACGGTTGCGGCGAAGAGGCCGAGGATGAGCACCGGAATGTGAATAATCAACTGGAAGACGCCGACGATGGTGGCAACGAACAGCGTACCAGTGACATAGGCCGCCGCCACGATGGCTTCTAGCGGGTTATAACGGAGTTTATAGACCTGCTGGCTGATCACGCCCAGGTAACCGTCCTTGGCATCCGGTGGACGAAGCGTTGTAGCTACCGTCTTATCGGTGCCGTTGACTCGTACCGCCAGCGTGACCGTCTTACCGGCATTTGCTAGGGTGGCCTGATGCAATTCATCGTCAGAGGTCACCGGCTTGCCATTGATGGAGTACAGATAGTCGCCCCGACGCAAGCCGGCCGCCTCGGCTGGACTTCCCTTGGTGACATCGGCCATTATGAGCTGTTTGGCTTGCGCGTAGGTGGGGTGCAAGAACGACGGTTCAAAGGCGCTTCCCAGCCCCGGAATCCCGGTGATCGAGAGGTAATAGAACAATATGAAGGCCGTAACGAGATTCATACCGACCCCAGCGAGTAAGATCTTCGACTTGACCCCAAACGAAGCCGCTCCAAAGGCGCCCTTACTCATATCCGATGAATCCTCACCTTTAAGGCGCACGAAGCCCCCGAGCGGTAGCCAGTTAAACGAATATAATACGCCGCCCCGCTTGATGCCAAAGGCCTTAGGTGGGAAACCAAAGCCAAACTCCTCGACCCCTACCCCATTACGGCGTGCCGTAATAAAGTGGCCCCATTCGTGCAGCAAGACGAGCGATGAAAATAATAAGATGATGACGATAAGCGTAAGCATGTACCCTCTATTCTACAGTCATTTTGGCTTCTTGGCACTCACGGCAACAAATTTGAAATCTCGATAGCGATTAAACTCGATGGCGGCGGTAACATTAGGATTCTGACGACGTCGACCAAATAGGCTGACTAGGATATATGGCAAGTAGGCCCAACGAGCGAAACGTTCGAGCAAAGGCATCATTCTGGGCGTAATATCCTCTACCTCCACGTCAGTATAACCGGCGCGGCTGAGAATCTCATGAAAACTCCCATGAACAAGATGTGGCAGCGCACTCATCGACGAGCCCTCAATAATGTCCTTATAGACTCGACGCTGGCGCACTGGTAACGAGGCTAAATCAGGCACAGTGTATTCAAATAAGACGATCCGACCACCCGGTTTTAAGACACGGTAGAACTCGGCCAGCACGCGCTCATAATCGTAAGCGTGAACGAAAGTCTCCAAGGTAAAAACACCGTCAAACGTCCCATAATTGAAGGGGAGGTCGTGATAATCTCCCCTCTGGTAATGGAGACCCGTCATACCCGTCGATCGTCGTTTCGCCCGCTCGATACTAACATCTAATAGATCGACTCCTTCGACCCGTAAACCAAACTGGGCAGTCAGTCGACGTGAGACCGATCCCTCGCCGCACCCAGCATCAAGTACGAGTGAACCAGATGGTAGAGCCAGTGTCTGCCCAAGATGGTCGGTCATATTGCGCTGAGCAATGGCAATTGAAAGCTTCTCATGACCAGCAGGATAATAGCCAAAGTGGCGGGTTCCGCCGAGTAAGAAACGATAACCCAGCCGCGAACCTATCGAGTGATAATATTTCAAAACCGATCGTGTACCAGACGTCGAGTCGGTCATCTACCAAACCGACGGGTGCGCTGAGCGAAATCGGCCAGTGCAGCATCCAGATCGGCCGTGGTAAAGGCCGGCCAGTTGATCTCCGTGAAGTAATATTCAGCGTAGGCGGTGCGCCATAGCATAAAACCCGAGGTGCGATGCTCGCCTGAGGTGCGAATCACCAGATCGATCGGCGGGATATCTGGTGAGTAGAGATGACCTGATAATAGCTCTGGGGTTATTTCATCAGGAGCCACGCCAGCTGCAGCCAGAGACGACGCTGCGTCGGCCAACTCCTGCTCGCCACCGTAGTCGATGCAGAGAGCGAGCGTACCAGCCTGGTTATCCTTAGTGCGCTCCTCAACCTGCTCAATGGCCAAACGAAGCCGCTTCGGGATACGATCTCGCCGACCCAATACGCGCAAGCGAACATGGCGGCTCTCGAGCTCATCGAACTCTTTGGTTACCAGCCGGTAGAAGAGATCCATGAGATAACCGACTTCAGACTTGGTTCGGGTCCAGTTCTCGGTCGAGAACGCAAACATCGTAAAATAGGTCACCCCACGATCAAATGAGGCGATAGCCAGTTCTTTAGCTACGTCCATGCCTCGGCGGTGACCCTCCAGGGTCGGAAGCGACTGGGAAGTTGCCCAGCGGCGGTTGCCGTCAGGGATAATGCCAAGGTGGATCGGTATACCTTCGGGTTGGTTGGTTTTTGTCATAATATCTAGCTTACACCAGCGTCAATCGGTTCCCCGCTAGACCTCCATGATCTCTTTGGTCTTCTCAGCCTCGATCTCTTCGATGCGACGGTGGAATTGATCAATTTTTTTGTTCAATTCAGCTTCGGCGAACTTCACATCGTCCTGGGTAGCCTGCTTGTCCTTCTCCAGTCTCTGAACCTCTCGGAGCAAGTCATGACGAATATTACGCAAGGTAATCCGGCACTCTTCAATTTTGGCGCCAAGGCTTTTTACGATCTCGCGGCGGCGATCTTCGGTGAGCGATGGTATCGAGAGTCGAATCACGCTGCCATCGTTCATCGGATTCAGTCCAAGGGTTGGCGTCTCACGTATGGCTTTCTCGATGATAGGTAGCGCCGTCTTATCCCACGGTGTGATGGCAATGGTGCGAGCATCGGGAGTATTAATGGAAGCCATTGCCTTAAGTGGTTGGGGCGTACCAAAGTACTCCACCAACAGATTATCGACCAGCGACACTGAAGCACGGCCCGTTCGGATACTCTTAAGCTCCTCGGAGAGGTGATCCAGCGCCTTGGCCATCTTGGGGTCGGCGGTCTCAACTAGTGTACGTACCATGGTGTCTCGCTTTCTGGTTACAGACCTATTTTACACCGAAGTGCGGCGTTATAACTGCCCAAGTTCGATGCGACTAAAACGGCGTATCACAATGTTTTCGCCGAGCCTGGCGATGAGCTCCTTGGTGAGAGCATCGATGGTCTTATCGGGGTCTTTAATAAAGGGTTGGTTGAGCAAGCAGACGCCCTCATAATATTTGGCCAACTTGCCATCGATGATCTTTTCGATAATCTCGGCTGGTTTGCCCATAACCTCAGTCTGGTAGATGCTACGCTCGTTCTCAACCACCTTGGCGGGAACACTCGCGGCGTCAAGATACTCGGGATTGGCCGCGGCGACATGCATGGAGATATCGCGCGCAAACTCCTTGAAGTCCTCAGTGCGAGCCACAAAATCGGTTTCGCAGTTAATTTCCACCAATACGCCGATACGGCCACTGTGGACGTAGCTTTCGATGAGGCCGGCGCGAGCATCGCGGTCGGACTTCTTGGCCGCCGTAGCATCACCCTTCTCGCGTAAGTACTTAACCGCCGCTTCCATGTCGCCGTTGGCGTGCTCGAGGGCCTCTTTGGCCTTCATCATGCCGGCGCCGGTGCTATCACGGAGTTTCTTGATGTCTTCAATTGTTACGGCCATGGTGAACCCTTTCTTTATAGTCATCCTGAACTTGATCCAGGATCGATTTGTTAAGAGCGCTCGATCCGCTCACCTGATATGTCTTGCGACAGCGGGGATGACGAATTAGGCAGTTACTTCGGCTGGCGCATCATCGGCGGCTTTAGCAGCGTGAGTCTTAGCACCTTCAGCCGCAGCCTCAGCAATACGGTGAGTGATAATCTTGACGGCTTTGATGGCATCGTCGTTGGCCGGGATCGGGTAGTCGATGAGATCAGGATCGGCATTGGTATCGGCTATGGCAATGATTGGGATACCAAGCTTACGAGCCTCGGCCATTGCGAGGTCTTCCTTGGGGGCGTCGATGATGAAGACCGCGGCCGGGAGCTGGTCCATGTGCTTAATACCACCAAAGATACGATCGAGCGCGGCGGCTTCATTGGTGAAATCGAGGATCTCTTTCTTGTTGTACTTGCCCTCGTATTCACCGCTCTCTAAGCCTGCTTCGAGCTTCTTAAGCCGCGTG
>JBBRTP010000051.1:0-5758 GCA_038244255.1 Candidatus Saccharimonadia bacterium | reverse complement strand
GTTAGTAGCCACCAAGCCAGAGGCGACGACAAAGCCCGAACCTTCGATAATGCCCCCACAGCCATCGCCCTCGATGCGTACCGTGGCGGCTCGACCGGCGGCGGCGGCCGCATTCACTGCCACCGCGTCGGGTCCGGTCACCGGTGCGGCCGGTGTGGGCTCAAGACCGGCGAAGACGCGAGGAAAGCCGGTCGGATCGAGAAACCGCTCGGCCTGAGCGATGAAGTCCGGGGCCGGGGGTAGACTCCCATCGAGAAACTGGATTATTCTGGAGTGCTGAATTTGAATAGCCAGACCCACAATGGGCGCACGGCTCACCAGCGAACTCCCCACCCACACCGTGAGTAAGGCTACTATGACGCCAAGCGCCGCACCGGCGCCCACGTCTATAACGCTCAAGCGCCAATGATCAAGCTTCTGACTCACGGTCACACCCAAGACCTCGCCGAGGGTACTTACGAGAATACCGGCGATAAATATGGCACCCAGCGCCACGATCGATTTGAGACTATCCGACTGTACGAGCCGCACTAGCCAAGGAGCCACCAGCGCGCCAATGATCACGCCGATGACAAACCCGCCCATCGACCCAGCCTGGCGCACAAACCCGACCTTTAAGCCTCGAACCGCTAAGATTACGACAAATAAAATGATAGCAAAATCGAGCAGATTCATAGCTTAACTATACGTGTCCAAGGCTTAAATCACTAGGTCAGAGAGTGTCTCTAAGGCCGGCTAAGCTGGATGAAGTCCCTGGAACGGCGAGAAGCGGTGCCGGGCGTACTTAACGCAACGTCGAGCGAGCATCGCAAGCCGCGACGCCGCAATGCACCAGACTAGCCGGCCGTTTTACTTGCAGGCCCAGGGACCAGTGCCGTACAAAGCCATTTTCTTAGCCGTCAGCTGAATCTGGGTGGGGCCGTCGAGGATATTATCGGGCGTGCCACCGGCGGCCACCCAGGTAGTGGTGAGGTATTGGAAGAGACCCATGGGGTGCTGGCCATTGACGATAAAGTGACTGATGTCGGCGGCGTTACCATTACTCTCGCACTGCATAATGCGAAGCATGGTGTTCGGGTCGAAGCCCCACTGCGTAGCGGCGGCGATCACCATGGGGCGCCAGTACTCCACCGAGCCTTCGAAGATCACCTTAGTACCTACAACGATAATCCGAGGAGTCGGGTCGGTCTGACTGACTAGCTTAACCACCTCACGGCCGGTCTCCACGCCGTCGCGATAGTGAATGCGGTAAGTGACCACTTTATTGCCATCGGAGCCTTCGGCTTTAACCACGGTCTGGCCTTTCAGGATGGTCGGGTCGTTGCTACTCTGCAGCGGGCGAGTTAGCTTTTCGGTGACGGTCGAGACCACCTCGGTGACGCGAGTGATGGTTATACTCATGCCGGACGTCAGTGGCGCTGCGGACTCGGGCTTCACCGTATCGCTCACGCCCATGGGGACCTTGGCTTCACTCAGGGCATCGCCCACGGTTGCACTCTGGGCGCGCACCGTTAGAATCTTGCCATCGGCATGCAAAAGGAAGGGTACGGCTCGCTTTATTGTCACCTGTACGCCGATGGCGCCGGTGGTCACGATGTCGGTGATGACGGCCGTATTGTACTGGTCCTCAGGATATACGCTCACACCGGCCGCTTCGGCCAGTAGTCGCGGGCTCTGGAAGGCACTTGAGAGGCGATAGGTCTTAATGCCGTCCACTACCAAGACGGGTCGCGCCCGATAGACGTTAACGTTAAAGAAACTCTTGGGCACCACAGTATCGGCGGCTGGTTCCACGAGATCGCCGGTGCCTAGTTTCACGCCGCTGCGGTCGAGCACCTGGCCGACCGTATCGGCCGTGGTTGCAAAGACGCGTTTGGAACCGTCGACATACAACGAGACCATCCGCTGCGAATCGGCGTTAGCCGTAGGGGCAAGGGGAAGGTGACCGGACGTCAGTCCGAAGAAAACAATAATGAGGAGGAGTCCGATGGCCAGAATATTACGCGGCTGATCTCTCAGTCTCTGGTACGTAGCCATGGGGTCCATAATAGGGCTTAAAATAGCAGTCTCACTCGTTACTACAAGGAGGACTTTTATTTTGAGCTTTGTTTTAAATGATCCTGCTTATGGTATCTCGTAATCTGTTGAGTGTCAACCTTGACGACTTTTTGTGTTCAATCCCCGCCCTGCCGGCGCTGCAATAAGACGATGGCTACCACGAGGAGAGCTAGGCCTAAACCGGCCGATATGACGTACTTTGGTAGCGCGTCAAAGATGCCACGCAGCTGATAGAGCACTTCGAGCACGAGGGCGACGGCACCCCAGAGAGTGATCAACCGATACTGTAGTGCCATACCGATAAATATAAGCGCCAGCGACTCGCCGATGAGCGCGAGGGCATAAAGCTGACCCGAATCACTTAAAGCCTGAACTGCCAGGGGTATGGTAAGGATAGCTAATGATACGACCACAAAGCCATCGGTTACCGCGCGGCCTTGATCGCGCCGCGTAGAGCCGAGCCAGGCCACGTAGACTGCCCACGGAACTGTATAGAGCTGAGTCTGATCATCACCCAGATAGTAAAACCACCACTGAATAGTCGCAATCATGAGCGCACCGGCTACCTCGGCGATTTGTCGTTGCTGGCGAATACTACTCTCGACCAAGAGCCAGATTGACCCGACGCCAAGCGCTAAGATGGGCGCTAGGTGTGGCGTGCTATAGGTGACCGTAAGAATAGCTCCTATCAAACTGCCGGCAATACCCAACGCGCGAAGTTCCTCAGACCGCTGGGGCCACACCTTGAGATAGCCCATGGCATAGAAGAGTGAGCCTACCAGAACTAACACAAACGAGCCATAACCCTCTGGCAGGTCAAAGATAGATACCGTCTGGTACGCGCCTAGAAGCGCTAGGAGACCGGCCGTATAGAAGAGCTCGACACGGCCTTCGATATTACTAGCTGCAGCCAGGAGGGCAGCTGAGGCGAGACAAGTCACGAGAACCATAGTGCTACCCGACTGCGTCGCAGCAATGATGGCAACCGCGATCGTCACCAAATATCCGGCTATCCCCACGGCATCACCACTCTCATCCCAGCCGCGCAGACGTAGGCGCCAGAGCATGGCGAGCGGCACCATGACGAGATAAATTGCCGATAGCATTGCCCAATCGCCGGCCGGGTCGAGCGCCAAACGCACCAGAACGTATGGCGCTAGGAGGGCCGCACCAATAGCTAGGAGGGCCAGGGCTGACTGCCGCACGCGCGCCGCCGCCACGCCATTAATGAGAGCGGCAGCGGCTAATGCCAAGCCAAACGGTAGCGCATCGCTTATTACAAAGAATGCAGCAGCCAGAGACATGAAACCTGCGGCGGCGGCTAGGCTGACACGCCAGTCTTTGGGCAGCTCCTCGGCTACTCCGCTCGCCAGCCAGAACTCGTAGCCGATGGCGATGAGCATCACGAGCGCTGTGATGACGCGATGAGGTAGGCTGTCCCAGAGTCCGGTCGCAAGACCCGCTGGGAGCAACAACGCAGCTGCCGTGAAGTACCCCGCCGAGTAACGACCCATCGGGTCAAAACGGCTGAGGCGTGCATAGAAGAGACCGCTGAGCACCAAGGTCACGCCGAGTTGTGCCAATCCGTGCGCTGGGATCACGAAGAGCGAGATGAGTAGTGAAACGGGCAGGAAGATAGTTCCGGTGATCGTAAGCGACCCGGCCACATCCTGCCAGAGGCTCTTAAATCGAGCCACCGTTACTAGTAATATGGCAGCAGCGGCCATCACCCAGCCGAACCAGTACACCGGCAAGTTAAATAGCGAGACCATCGATTCGAAGAGTGAGAGTGTGGTGAAGGCCATAAAGTAGGCGACGTAGGTCTGGCGAGTGATTGTGAGGGTCACGAGATACAATCCAAGCATTACTATCGAAGTGACAAACCAGACGACGCCGCCGTTTGTTTGATTTAAGACGTAATTATAGGCAGCGAGCCCCACCAGCGGCATTACCATAAGGCCGATCGCGACAAAAGTAACACCGGCCGGGCGTAGTTTGGGCATCCGGAGATAGAAATAGAGGCCGCTTACATAGAAGAGCGCCACGAAGCCAGCAATAAGCAGGGTCTTGAAGGTGCCCGATAGGACCGAGAAGTTATAGCCCACAAAGATACCGGCCGAGACCACCATGAGGAAGGCGCCCAGATACAGAATGAGATTAATGTTATCGACTTGGTGCAGCGCCTTGCCGATATCCATCGAGGTCCAATTGGGCTGAGTCGGCTCGGGTGATGCTGGTGATACCGACGCGGGCGTATCCACCATCGATACACCAGTACTAGGGCCGCTAATGAGGAGCTGAGCCGTGTAATTGTAATAGCTCTTGGTGTCCGGGTTGGATTCAGAGAGCGCGATTTGCCGTAGCTGGGAAGCGAGATCCTGTGACGTTCGCGAGCCGGTTGGCTTGGCCATATCGGTGAAGAATCGAATAATGGTGACGAGGCCAATGATGTAGAAGACCGGAACGGTGAAGAAGAATATAATCCACATAGCTCTTATGGTTAAATTATCTGTAGCATAGAGTTTTCACTGTCACATGGCAAATTTTGGTATGACGAAGCCCCATGGCATGGGGTTCGCCAATGGGGCTAGTATTTCGGCAGCGCTTCGCGCCTACGCAGTACGCCGGCGATCTTGGGAAAATCGTTTACCTCGAGCCATGACAGGAAGGCCTTCTGAACGAATTCCTTTCGACTGCCCTCTCGGGTATGAAGTAGCACATCGAGGAGTGTGAGATAGCGGCCGTCGCTGTATTTCGGCCGGAATTCATCAGGGCAGGCGTTTAAGCCATAGAACGAGTCCGATCCGAATGCCTTTCTTAATTGCCACGCAGCGCCTTGGAGGGAGCCATAGACGCCCGTCGAGTTGGCATATCCGAGCTCCTTTGCAACTTCTGCTTTCGACATCGGGGCACCCTTGGTCCCATAAAGCAGCCTCACTGTCTCCCGCTGGATCGGCGTGAGGCGACGGTAGGCTACAAGGAGCTCGCCTGCCGTGGGCAGCTCAATTAGCTCCTCGGGGTCCAGGAGGAACGCTTCTCGAAGCCAATTGTGAGGCAAAGCAGTCGGCTCGAGCAGCTGGACCACCTCTAACGCCAGATCGACACCACTCTCATCAATCTGTCTTACACGACTCGGAGAGCGTTGCGGCGATGGGCTCACCGTCGCAGGTGAAGCGGGTTGATCGATGATCTCCTGAAGCTTTCTCAGTACAAACTGTGGGTCGACCGGACTGCCCAATCTGAAGGTGAGTCGACGCTCAACTTCGTTCCAGCGTGCGTGGATCTTGCGATAGACATCGTCGGTGACAGGAAATCCCGTCATGACAACTCCTTAAAGGTCGCTATCGTCTGAGTGACAATAGATAACGCCTACTCTACACTTTTTTACCGCTTTAATCAAGCTTAGTGATCGGCGCGAAGCTCAGCGAGAGCTTCTTCGTTCCGAAACCTTTAAAGGTTGCCGAGACCTCGTCGCCGTCGACCGATGCCACGATGCCCTCGCCAAACTTAGTGTGCTCGATGCGGTCGCCGGGCTTTAGGTCCAGCCCCAGCATCTCCTCGCGATGAGCATCGGCCGACTCACGGGAGGTTGGGCCGGCGAACATGGGCTGCGCACTCCAGCTACCGGCGCCGGCCGAGTGCGAGGCCGAGCCAGCGCGGGCCGATTCGCTCCATTCGCTTGAGTCGGCGTGGAGCTCGG
>JBBRTP010000050.1:0-5788 GCA_038244255.1 Candidatus Saccharimonadia bacterium | reverse complement strand
GGATTGGCTCCTAGTACGAGAGGACCGGAGTGAACGAACCTCTGGTGTATCGATTGTTCTGCCAAGGGCATTGTCGAGTAGCTATGTTCGGTCGGGATAAGCGCTGAAAGCATATAAGCGCGAAACCCACCTCAAGATGAGATTTCCCCATAGACCCCAGAAAGATTATCTGGTTGATAGGCACTAGGTGTAAGCACAGTAATGTGTTGAGCCGAGGTGTACTAATCGGTCGATAGACTTTTTTACACTCTTTCGTAAGCCCTAGCAATTTGGCTTGCGTAAGAGTAAATGTTTGACTAGCAGTTTGTGGCTACTAAGCCTCCCATTCATACTCCGAGCTCGTAAGAGCATCGACCCTGTAGAAGTCGTCTTGGCGACGCCTGTACGGGGCCGGTGCTTTTAGCGCGGGTGCTACACCGGTTCCCATCCCGAACACCGTAGTTAAGACCCGCAGCGGCGATGATACTCTTTATGGGGAAAGTAGCACGGTGCCGGACTATTCAAAAACCATCCTTCAACGGGTGGTTTTTGGCGTTTATTGTTCCGTTATCGGGTTTGCGACTTTACAAAATCTGACCGTAGGCTATATTTAAGCATAAGCACTTAATTTGTGAGGCGTGTTGTGGCGCATCAAGAATCTGCTCCCAGTGAGCATGAGCCCGTGAAAAGTTCGGATACGAAGCTCGTTCAGGCGTTAAAGAGCCCCAGCACCGTTTTGATGCTGGCAGTCGTCGCTATGGTGGTCGTGGCCGGAGGATATCTAATTGTAAATCGTAGCCATGCGAGTAACTGTGTCGTTGATGCAAAACTCGTGAACTCGTGTCGCCCGTGGCTCGGCGCAACCAGCCACGATCACAATGGCATTACTGCTTTTAAAGCTCGGATCGAAGAACACGAATCCCGCATTGCTCACCAAGTTGATATCGCTCACTCGTATCACTCCGTTGGCGATAATGCGTTATCGGCCGATGACGTCAGTCTAGTTAATCGCTCCAATACGATACTACTCACCAACTGGAAACTTACCGATAACTGGGCCGACGGCGGTGGCGGTACCTCGGCAGCTCAAACAGCAGCTAACGCAAACATCGACAGGATGGCCGATAGTATCAAGGCTCAGTCGAGCCATAAGATAATGCTTGCGCTCTACCACGAGCCCGAAGACAACGTTTCGAGCGCCCCGGGCTGCCCAGCCGGCTTTGCCTATGGCGGATCGTCCGGAACGCCAGCTCAGTATGTAGCCATGTGGCATAACGTTCGTTCACGTTTTGATGCCAAGGGTGTATCAAATGCGGTCTGGGTTCTAAATTACATGGGCTTTGCCAAATGGAACTGTATGCAGAAGGATCTCTATCCAGGCAATAGTTACGTGGACTGGATTCTTTGGGACCCTTACTTTGGCAATGCGGACACGTTTGTTAAGCACGCACGCCTATTTTACGACTTTCTGACAGTTAATAGTGACGCGACGCACGACTTTATCTCAAAGCCATGGGGCTTGGGCGAGTGGGGTTCTCATCAGACTAACCAGGCTGATGTAAAGCAGCTCTATGTTGATGCTGGTAACGCCATTAAGAACAATACACTGCCCCGTCTGAAGGCTTATGTGATCTTCGATAGTATCGGTATCGGCGACACGCGGCTCAATTACACATCGACTGGCGTAGCTGATGCGACCGAGCAGGCGAGCTATAATACCAATATCGTGGGTACCATCCTCGGCATGCAGACTCCGGGTACGCCGACTCCCACGCCGACCCCTACACCGACCCCAACGGCCACTCCCACGCCGACCCCTACACCGACCCCCACGCCCATCGCTGATACCAAGCCACCGACAACTCCCACAGGGCTATCGGCTAAGGCTATCTCGCGCACCGAGATCGATCTCACCTGGAATGCGAGTAGCGATACGGGCGGCTCGGGACTCGACCATTATGTGGTCAAGCGTAACGGCGGCGAGGCCGGCACGCCGTCTAGCACGAGCTTGGCTGATAAGAACCTCTCACCGGGGACCTACGTTTACAGCGTGGTAGCGGTGGATGGCGCTGGCAACCAGTCGGCTACCTCGGTACCAGTGACGGTGCCCATTGAACAGCTTCCGACCGGTCTCGCGGCGACTTACTATAACGGCACTGACTTTGCCGGTACCTCGGTAACACGCACCGATCAGACGATTAACTTCGACTGGGGTGTCGGATCGCCGGCCGATGGCATTGGCACTGATCAATTTAGTGCCCGTTGGGTCGGAGCTATCACCGCACCCAAGTCTGATACTTACACCTTCTCGACAACGAGTGACGATGGCGTACGCGTATTCGTGAACAATCAGACTGTCATCGACGCATGGTACGATCAGGGCGCTAAAGCACACTCGGGCAGCATTAAGCTCACTGGCGGCCAGGCCTATGCCATTCGGGTCGAGTACTATGAGAATGCCGGCAAAGCGGTCGCTCAACTCTCTTGGAGTAGCCCGTCGT
The DNA here is from genome assembly GCA_038244255.1 of Candidatus Saccharimonadia bacterium. Lineage (GTDB taxonomy): Bacteria > Patescibacteriota > Saccharimonadia > UBA4664 > UBA4664 > JBBRTP01. The sequence continues at coordinate 3,308 of JBBRTP010000050.1, read as the reverse complement.
TGACCAAACAGATCGTACCCTCAAGCGCTCTAAGCCCCATCGTCGGCAATGGCCTTGTCGGTGAGTACTTTACCTATACTACGCTCGGCGCCTATAGCTTAGCTCTGAGCCGTATCGACGGTATGGTGAACTTCGATTGGGGTCTCGGCTCACCCGATTCAAGTCTGCCGATCAATAAATTTGCCGTCTCATGGTCGGGTAAGATATTACCGACTAAGACCGAGACCTATACCTTTACGACGCACAGCGATGACGGCATACGGATGTGGGTGAATGGATCGTTACTGATTGATCACTGGAATGACCATGGGATAAAGAGTGATACGGCGAGTATCGCGCTCGTCGCTGGCCAAAAGTACGACATTAAGCTTGATTACTACGAGAACTCCGGCCTTGCCGCCGCCCAGCTCTACTGGAGCAGTCCATCAACACCTGTGCAGCTCGTCCCTCAGAGCCAGCTCTTTACGAACTAGCGTGGCGCAATTGATAGAGTGCAATCCCAGCCGCCACGGCAACGTTTAAGGATTCCTTGTCGCCGTACATTGGAATCTCGATAATCTCGTCACAGAGCGATAAATCGGAAGTATTAAGCCCCATAACCTCAGGTCCTAGCACCAACGCGACGGCCTGAGGTGGCGTGTAACTATAAATATCCGTTGAACCTTCAGCTTGCTCTAAGGCAACAACGTTATAGTTATGCATGTGAGCGGCTTCGATCGCCTCATATAAGCTGGAAAAATGACGATGTGGCAGAGTGATTTCGGCTCCCAGAGCGGTCTTTGACAGTAAGTGAGCTGCTCGGTCGGCGACATGGGGTGGGCGCTGGTCGTTTACGACAGAGGGATAGGGGGTCAGGCCGCAGGTCCAGACGGCGTCGGCACCCACGGCATCAGCAGTGCGAAAGATCGATCCGACGTTTTGAGCGCTTCGTAGGTCCGGCAGGATGATGAGTAGGGGATACTTCATAGCGGTTTAATGATAGCAGAAACCATCTGGTGAGCCCGTTGTAAGGTCGTCAACAAGCGTAAACACTATTGACAGCATAAGCCGTTTGTGATACTATCACCACGCAATCAGCAAAAAGACATTTTACCGAAGAGACTCGTTCTAAGGACAAGCTTTTTGGTGGAATACACAAAGCTGATTCCCCGCATCATTCAGTAGAATATGCACTAATGGTAATGGAGAAAAATTATGGCAGGTACCCGATCTGGTGGCCAAAAGGCCGCCGCAACCAACAAGCAGCGCTACGGCATGAACTTCTACGAAGCAATCGGGAAGAAGGGCGGCAAGATTAGTCGCGGTGGCGGTTTTGCGAAGAACGCAGAACTCGCTCGCGTGGCAGGCGCTAAGGGTGGCCGGGCGTCTCGACGCACCAAGTCAACCTCTGAGGCGTAAGTCTCTTAGCTTCTAAAAAGGACCCCTGGAGGGGTCCTTTTTAGTTTGACGGTTTGCGCGTTCAGATGAGTGCGACATCAGTTCCTCTAGACTTTACGCAATGATCGCTTGTGTTAACGACATTAGACCGATTGCGAGAGGCGCACGAAGCGCGAGACGATGGTGCGCTTCACACGGCGGTCTTTGCGCCAGTTGACCACCCACTTTGAGCCGCAGGCGAAGCAGCTATATGAATCACGTCCGTGCTGAAGGCTAAAATTATTGCAGTCGGGGCAGGTAGCGCGCTTGGTGAGCCATTCGTCATATGAGGCGATAGTTGAGGCAATATGATCCTCATTCACACTAATCTTGTGCTGGGGAGCGAGCTCTCGAGCGATATCCCAGGCGTCCATCTCCATCTTGAGGAGCTCCATATCGTACTTGTAGATCCTATGACCGAGCCGCGCGTGACCCAGCTCGTGCAGGAGGGCGAGTCGACCATCGTTGGTATTAATACGACGCTCGTCGTAGATAATGGTCTTGGTATTGGGCGACCACATGAAGTAGCGTCCTGGTACGAAGGTTTGATCGGGGAAATTGTCGAGAAAATTCAAGCTCACCCTCCTGATATCTGTTGTTAGTTACTATAGCCTGTCGTCAAAACCGCTGTCGAGCATAAGTACTAAGGTAGCGTGTGTTGACATAAATCACGATATGTGTTAAATTAAGACATCGTCTCCGCCTTGGCGGGGAGTGAGGGTGACGAGTGGTGTTGGGGCTTTTCCGATCCGATTGCGAGTGCTCACCTCCTTGCTTATTGGTAAGGACGAAGCCCCTACTCCGCTCGAGAAAAACAGTCGAATGTTGCTTGGGTTTTGGCCCCTCCAAGGTGTCCACTCCTCAGCAACATCCGGCTGTTTTTTGAACTTGATAAAACTCGTGCTTGTACCGTAGTTCCAGATAGCGTATAACCAGTTTACGTTATAGATGGGAGAGACCGATGAAACGCGAGACACTACAGACGATACTTGGTCTATTCATTATTGTTATCATCGTGGCTGCTACGTTCCTCTACGGCAACTCACAGCGCCAGTCGCAGCTGGAGCACGATCAGGCTCTAAAGACGCAGCAGTCAGCCTCTCCGCAGGCCAGCGGCGTCGTGGGCAGCTCGTCGAACTCGTCATCGGGTCCGAGTAGCGCGGCGGTGACCTCACCCTCACCAAACACCATTCAGGGCGGCCAGACCGGTGCCGCTACTCAGGGTCCCATCGACGGAGCAACCCCCACCCCGGTACCTACACCTAGTGCCAAGCCGAAGCCGATCCCCGACACTGGCAGTAACAGCTCGGGTCTGATTGGTTCGATGGCGCTCGTTGCGGTCGGTCTCATCTGGCTTCGTAGCCGCCGTGCCGTCTTGGCCGCTGCTCGCGTCCGTTCATAATCTAATAGCTCGTTTACGTCGAATAGCCGCCGCCAATCTTTACGGGAGGCGATTTTTCGCGTACAATACTAGGTAATCACTCTAACTGCCACAGAGTGAAATCTTTTTTTGGAAGGAGAAGTACCTATCGAGGTGAAAGTCGGTAGGGAAACTACAATCTTATGGCAAGCAAAACGTCCGAAACGTCCGTAAAACCCCAACTGACCATGGAGGAGCTCCTAGCTTCTGCCCCCGTCGTTAACATGACCACTGGTGATGTTATTGAGGGTATCGTGATCGCGGCTGAGAAGCATGAGGTTTGGTTAGATCTCGGTGCGCGTGGTACCGGCCTGGTGGTCGGTCGTGAGATTGAACATTCGCAAGATATTAAGCCTGGTGATGTTATCTCGGCGAGTGTCCTAGACCCCGAAGACGATCGCGGCTATGCGATTCTTAGCCTCAAGAAGGTCGCCAAAGAGAAGGGCTGGGAGTCACTGGAGGAGCGCCATGC
>JBBRTP010000049.1:0-6036 GCA_038244255.1 Candidatus Saccharimonadia bacterium | reverse complement strand
CCTGATTGTAACGAACGGTTCGAAATATCGGAGTTGGTTTCTGGCCTCAATGGACTGAAATAGTTTTGACATTGCGAGCCCGGCGTAGTATGAATAAAGCCAGCATTAGGTTATCCCAAAACCAAAGGGATTTGTGGTGTCAGAGATTACAGACAAACAGTTGAAGACGTTAAAAAAGCTCATTGAGACCGCAGAGACTAATCTCTCCGGGGCTAAGGAGCTACTTGTGAGTCTTGTGGGCGGTGATACTACCATATCACCCACAGTGGCCGCCAGTGACACCGCGACGACCGGCAAGGTCATCGAGGGCGCCTTTGATGGGCAACATATGATTGGCCCCGACGGTAAGAGCTACCCGGTACCGGCCAACTATGCCTCGAAAAGTAAGCTCGTGCAGGGCGATCAGCTAAAACTCATCATCGGTGACGACGGAGCATTTATTTATAAGCAGATCGGTCCAGTTGAGCGCAAGAAGCTCATTGGTACGCTCAATCTTAAGGACGGCGCCTACTTTGTCGAGGCGCGCGGCCAGGAATACCACGTTCTCTTTGCCTCGGTAACCTACTTTAAGGCCCAGCCGGGCGACCAGGTTACTATGGTGATCCCAGAGGCCGGCGAGGCCGAGTGGGCCGCCATCGAAGCCGTTAGTGGCTAGATCATAAACAAGCTGCTTGCCGACAAGATATTGCGTCGGGTCGATAGATAAAACAAGATGGGTACCATGGGAGATTGATGATCCGGTTCATGTCGACGAGCGCCGTATGGCGATGGGTCTCACGACCTTAGGTGTAAACCTCCAAGAGATTAATAGTCCGGATGGGAGCAGGGTTTCTAACCTAGCTCGTCACAAGCGCATGAAATAAGCCCTTATCCACTGTCACCGGACGGTCCAATCAGATATACTAAGACGTAATGTAATGGTGGATTCGGGTGGCGGAACAGGCGCTTTATCGTAAGTATCGTAGTGCCGACTTCACGCAGGTGTTGGGGCAGGATCACGTTGTAAAGACCCTGACGACTGCCATCTCGGCGGGGCGTTTGAGCCACGCGTACTTGTTCACCGGGCCTCGAGGCGTAGGCAAAACCAGCGTAGCTCGGTTGTTGGCTCGAGCGCTCAACTGCATCGGCCCCGCCCCTAAACCGTGTAATAAATGTTCAAATTGTCTGGCCGCCATCAACTCATCACTTGATGTCATCGAGATGGATGCGGCCTCAAACCGCTCGATTGACGCCGTACGTGACCTACGCGAGAAGGTAAATCTTGCGCCCACCACGGGCCAGTACAAGGTGTATATCATTGATGAGGTCCATATGCTCACTACCGAGGCCTTTAATGCGCTCCTTAAGACGCTTGAGGAGCCACCAGCGCACGCCATCTTCATCTTGGCTACCACTGAGGCCCATAAGCTTCCCGAGACGATTGTGAGCCGAACACAGGCCTTTAGCTTTAAGCCAGCCACCGAGGCTGACATCATAGGGCAGCTTACTTACATCGCCGAGGCCGAGAAGATCAAGATAGAGTCAGAAGCTCTAGCCATTATCGCGACAGCCGCCCGCGGCGGATTCCGTGACGCCATTGGCATGCTCGACCAGGTGGCTTCCAGCGGCGATACCGTGGTCACGGCCGCTACGGTACGGAGCTTGCTGGGATACAGCGATACCGACGCGCTTGCTGCCATGATTCAAGCCATCGCGGACGGCGACACCAAGACGGCGCTGGTGACGCTTGGTTCCATTATCGACCAGGGTGCCCAGCCGGGGCAGGTGGCCTCGCAGCTCATTGACCAGTGGCGGGCGATGCTGCTGGCTGCCGTGGGCACTACCAAACTCGAGGACGCGACTCGAGCCAAGCTAGCCAGTGCGCTTGGGGCCGCACGAATAGCGAGAGTCATTGAGACGCTCCTTGAGGTCACACGATCACATTGGCCTCAAATGGCATTGGAGACAGCCCTGGTGAAGCTGACGGTGCCAGCCGAGATCACAGCTGTACGCCCCACCATTGCCTCTAGTGAAGCCGAAGGAACTGCCAATTCCAGCCAGACCCAACGACTAGCTAAGGGTGAAACTAAACCCGCGTCTGATCCCAGCCAGTTGCGTGGCGATAGCCACCCTTCGGGTGACACGGAGGAGGGCTCCCGGCGCAGCGCCCACAGGTCGCCAGAGGTGATCGAGGACGTACGACGGGATACCGCAGCGGCAGGACCCGAGCAGCCTGTCGCGGCAGGACCTGCTCGCCTCAACACTATGAGCGGGCCTGGAGACTCCGAACTCTGGCCCAAAGCGCTCGTGATGCTCAAGCAGAAGAATAACTCGCTGTGTGCCCTACTCCAGATGTATCCGATCGACTTTGCCAGCGACGGTTTCACCATTAAATCGCGGTTTAATTTCCATCGTGATCTCTTTAACCGTCCGTTAAACCGCGCGGCCATTGAATGGGCCGTGGAACGAGTGTATGGCCGGGCCATTCCGGTGCTAGCCATCACCGATGAGGCGGCGGTTAAGACGGTACGTCCCAAGACCGATTCCAACTCCGATCTGGTATCATCAGCCTTAGAGATCTTGGGCGGCGAAGTAATCGAGTAATAAAGGGGAATTAGTATGGCAGATCAGAATCGATCGGATCGGCACGCTTCGGGCGCCGGTCGCATCGAGCTAGCACCGGGTGTCGAAGCCAAAGTTCCGCCGCAGAACCTGGAGGCTGAGGCTAGCCTCATCGGTTCGATCCTCATCGAGAAAGACGCCATCATCAAGGTGGCCGATATTGTGAGTACGGAAGATTTCTATGTCGATCGGAACGCGATCGTCTTTAGCGCCATTCTCGACCTGTATGAGCAGCGTCAGCCGCTCGATCTATTGACGCTCGCTAACCGGCTCAGAGAGGTCGGTGAGCTCGATCGAATCGGAGGCTCGTCCTATCTGGCTGAGCTCACTTCAGCCGTACCGACGGCGGCCCACGTGGAGCAGTACGCGCGTATCGTTGCGCACAAGGCGACGCTACGCCGGCTCATAGGAGCGGCCGGCTCCATTACCAATCTGGGTTATGACGAGAACACACCGCTCGAGCATCTCCTCGACAAGGCGGAGCAGACCATCTTTGACGTTAGCCAGAAGAACTTAAAGCAAAACTTCATTCCCATTAACTCAATCCTCGCCGACTCATTCGATCGTCTCAACGAACTGCATTCCAACTCAGGTAAGTTGCGCGGTATCCCCACCGGCTTTCGCGACCTAGACGAGAAACTGGCTGGTCTGCAGAACTCCGATCTCCTGATCCTAGCCGCTCGCCCTTCCATGGGTAAGACGACCTTTGTCATGAATATAGCTCACCACGTGGCGGCACGTGAGGGAATCCCAGTGGGCTTCTTCTCGCTGGAGGTCTCTAAGGAGCAGATTATTGACCAGCTTCTGGCTATCGAGAGTGGGGTCGACTCGTGGAAGCTTCGTACCGGTGAACTCAGCGACGAGGACTTTCCTAAGATCAACGAGGCGATGGCCGAACTCTCGGAAGCGCCACTCTACATCGACGACTCGGCCATGACCAATGTCATGGAGATGCGTACCAAGGCGCGCCGACTGCAGGCCGAGCACGGTCTGGGCCTCATCGTCATCGACTACCTCCAGCTCATCTCCGGCTCATCGCGTAGCTCATCAGACGGACGCCAGCAGGAGGTGAGTGATATCTCGCGTGGGCTCAAAGGCCTAGCGCGAGAACTCAATGTGCCGGTGATTGCGCTGAGCCAGCTCTCGCGTGCTGTTGAATCGCGTAACCCACCAACCCCTCAGTTAGCCGACCTACGTGACTCTGGTTCTATCGAGCAAGACGCCGACGTCGTGATGTTTATCTACCGTGAGGATTATTACGATAAGCAATCAGAACGTGAGCACGTGACTGATATTCTCATTAAGAAGCACCGTAATGGACCAACCGGCGACATTGAGCTGTACTTCCACCCCGAACAGCGGCGCTTTACCAATCTCGATCGCTTCCGCGCGTAGCGGCACGTTACTCGTATATCTGGAATGGCTTTACGCTTAGGCGTAAATCGGTTACGCTTGTATAAAGCTTTTAGAGAGATAAAATGGCGCAATCAGCGGCCGAGATACGACAGGTCGGAAAGTTCGGTATCGTGGGGTTACTCAATACCCTGATTGACTTTGTAATCTATAATTTTTGCCTTAAATTCTTAGGCTTTGGCGTAATCCCGGCCAATACCATCTCTACTACCATCGCAATGGTCTTTAGCTTCACCGCCAATCGCCAGGTCGTCTTTAAACCGGGTTCAGGCACGGTGAAGCGGCAAGCCGCCATGTTCTTTGTGGTTACAGCCTTTGGCCTTTATGTACTCCAGAACGGGGTCATTCACATCCTCACCAGTTCCTGGAGCGTGCCACTTGAGGCGGGTACGAGGGTGATACGCGGCCTTGGCATCCACTGGTTTAATGATGCGTTTTACATCAATAATTTGGCCAAAGTCTGTGGCACGTTCGTCAGTCTGACCTGGAACTATATAATGTATAAAAAGGTGGTATTTAAGTAATGGCTACACGTCGTCCTCCGTTTACCTGGCTCGGTCGTTATACCCATGTCACAAGCCTAATTGGACTCGCCTTAATAGCAGTTGCCTTTCGGTTCTGGCGCCTGATCCCGTTTGGGCACACGATCGTGGTGCCGCCCGGGCTCTACACCGGTGAGGCTCACATCGGGCTCGCGGCCGGCAACTTGATTGACCACGGCTGGTTACCCGGCTTTACGGCGGCCAATAATTACGCGCCGCTCTGGGTGATGATCCAGGCGCTACCGGTCTGGCTACTGGGGCACACCATTGTCTCGTTGCGTATCGCTCCGGCCGTACTCGGCGTACTGGCCGTGTGGACCACCTGGCTATGGGCCCGCGACTGGTTTGGTCCTCGTATCGGCTGGATTACCGCCTTCATCGTGGCGGTGACCCCATGGTCGGTGACGATCTCGCGTAACGGCCTGTCCACGGCGCTGGTGGTATTACTAATAACGCTCACACTCTGGCTTGGCACACGGGCAATACGCGATGGTGGGCTTAAGTGGTGGACGGCGTTTGGCCTCGCTATGGTAGTTAGTCTCTTTGCCGGGCCGCTCGGGTGGCTCATGGTAATTACCTTTATTACCGTTGGTATTATCACGTTGAACGCCCGAGGACGATTGTATAATGTTGGCCGTGATCGCATGGTCGGGCTTATCATCGGCGCGGTTGGCCTTATAGGTGCCATCTTTGCCATGGTACTCTCGACCGACGCACTCAAGCACCTACCATCTGGGGTAGGGCTCACCACCAAGCTGACTGCCATTATGGATACAATCGGGCGTACGGCATTAATGTTTAACTTACACGGTGACGATAACTTCCGGCATAACCTGGCCGGTGAGCCGATGCTTAATGCCTTCATCGGGCTGATGTTCGTGGCAGGTATCATTGTGGCGGCCTCGAGAGTACACCTAAGACACTACCGATTCCTTCTGATCTTCCTCCTCGTCTTTCTTCTGCCGGCGATGGTGAGTACCATTGGTGCGCCTAACTCGGCCCATGCGGCTGCCGCCCTACCGTTTGTAGCAGCCCTGGCCGCTGTCGGTATCTCGTATATGCTTGAGCTGTGGTACTCCACGTTTCCGATTAACTCGGCAGCCCGTACCACGGGTCAGTTGGCAATTATTGCACTGCTCATCTTAAGCATCTTCCATGGCTATACTCAATACTTCCGCGCTTGGGCCGGGTCGGCTGAGGTCTACTCTGCTTATAACGAACCTGCCGTCGGCGCAGCTACTTATCTTTCGACCAACCCGTTCGTTGGTACACGCATCGTGATTGCGACGGCCGATGAGCTGCCGGTAGCTCAGTTTCTCACCCATACTAAGGTGTCGTACCTAGGCATTACTCCAAAGCTCCTCGTCGTGCTACCGATTGGCACTGGCGCGCACCAATTTATCGTGACGGCCCTCGCGCGTGATGATGCGGTCAAGTCGCTTGCCACCAAGTTCCCCGGCGGGATATTGCGCCCGCACTT
>JBBRTP010000048.1:0-6107 GCA_038244255.1 Candidatus Saccharimonadia bacterium | reverse complement strand
TTGAGGAGACGTTACGCCGCAGCTCATCTTCATTTAACGTAATATCTAGTACCAAACGATAGCGTGGCTGGAACTCACCCACCGGTAGCGCGCCGTGACGTTTGAGCTCCGACTCAGTAATACTACCGAGCGGATCAAAACGGATGAAGTCGACTCCCGCCGCACGGCCAGCCGCCACCAGTGATTTGATAGCCCCGGCCGCGCCGCCCGATGCGACGGTCGGACCATACGCGGCGTAGAGGTAATACACGCCACCGCGACCGCGCCGAAGCGCCGCGAGCCAGCTCCAGCTTGTGTCGGAGTCTGATACCACGGTACGGCCCTGCGCCTCCTGAAAGCGCGCCCACATCTGGCTCTGGTAGAGGTGGGCCCCCTGCGCTACAGCGTACTCGTCCCAGTTGGACTCGGCTAGATCGGTGGTCAAAGGTGTCATTAGAGCTAATTGTAGCAGAACGTAGCTTCTGATCCTGCCTCACGTACCAGATTAGGTAAGGTTGAGCGAGCGAACCATGATCTCTTTGAGCCGGGTAAAGAAGCGTTTGGCCTCATTGAGCTTTAAGATATAGCACGGTACCAGATAGGTTGCGGTGGCTATCGCAACCAGCACAATGAACTTAGGTGCCAGCGTAATAAAGCCACGATCGGCCGCGTAGAGCGGTAGTAATCGTGAAACACTCAAATAGACACACACCGTCATAATCGCGGCTGCCACTAGCATACGCCAGGTTCCTCGCCAGATGGCGCGCTCCCCGAAGTTACCGTGGCGCAGGTGGAGGATGGTCATCAGCGACACGGTCTCAAGCGCCGCGACAATGCTGGCACTGAGTGCTAACCCGGATACGCCGTAGGTCCGTGAGAGCCAGAAGCTCAAAATGATATCAATGGGCACACTCGCGAGGCTTAAATACAGTGGTGTACGGGTATCTTGCATGGCGTAATAGACACGTGAGACGAGCAAAAATAGGCTGGTAAAGACGATGGTACCGGCAAACCAACCTAAGGCATTTGCCGTATCGACGTTACCCGAGCCATAGAGTAGACGCACCAAGTAGCCGCGGTTAATCATGGTAAAGAGGGCAGCGGGAATGGCCAAAAAAAGAATCAGTCGAGCCGTCTGCACATACGTCTCAATGAGTTCACTCTGTGCCCCAGCCGCCGCCTTATCGGCCAGTCGCGGAAAGACGGCCGTGGTAATGGAGCTGGCAATTAAGACCAGCGGCACGTTCTTTAGGTTATTGGCATAGGTAAAGGCAGCGATAGAGCCCTCATGGAGTGTCGAGCCGATGAGCGTACCTACTGCAAAGTTAATCTGATCGATACCCTGATCGATACTGCGAGGTAACATTAGCATGATCGTCTGGCGGACGCCGGCTAGCTTTAGATTAAAGCGCAGACGATACTTGAAGCCGAGGCCAAATAATCCGACCCATTGCAATAGCGCCTGAAGGACCACACCGATGACGACACCCCAAGCTACCCCATAGATACCCAGATGAGGCGAGAGCCAGATGATACCGATGATGATACCGAGGTTATAGAAGACGCCGGCCAGCGAGAAGACGACGAACCGGTTGAAGGCCTGCTGCACGCTGCCGAGCACGCTCGAAATGGCAAACATCACGGGCGAGATCAACATAATGCGAGTCAGGTTGACCGTCAGTTCGTGACGGGCCGGGTCGAAGCCGGGGCTAATGAGGGTGGTCAGGGGGCTTGCAAAAATGGCTATGACGATGCCACCAGCAAGGGTAGCAAGTATCATGAGGTTTAGGAGTGTGGAGGTGAGCTCCCAGGCGTGCTCGTGATCTTCGGTACGGAGATATTGCTTGAGCACAGGGATGAAGGCTACGGCAAAGGCACCGGTAACCAGGAGGGTAAAGAGCATCTCCGGCAGCCGAAAGGCAGCACTATAGCTGTCGGCGATGGGTCCGATACCGTAGTGGGTCACGAGCAAGCGGTCGCGCAAGAGCCCCAGTAGACGTGATAGTAGATACCCCGCGGAGATAATAAGCGCGGTGATGCCGACGGTGCGGTCTTGATTGGCGCGGCCAATCAGCCGTCTTACCTGATTTACCATCTGTGTAGCTGCAGATTCACGATGTATTGATTATACCGCTTATGCTGCCGCGGGCGAGGCCGCCGTCTCTGAACCAACATCCTCGGGCGTTGCGCCGTCTTTACGCGGGTCCTCGCGGGTAGGTCGCTTAGGTGCCGGCCCGACCAGCTTGAGGAAGTCATCCTTATCGATAACTTCGTCCTTTACTAGCTTAGCCGCGATCTTATTGACCTCGTCGCGGTGCTCCGAGATGGCCGCGGCGGCGCGTACTGCCGCCTCGTCAATGAGGCTCGCCACTTCTTCGTCGATGACTTTAGCGACTTCTTCGGAGTAATTACGTTGCTCACCGAGCTCGCGGCCTAGGAATACGGCATCGCTCTGGGAGCCAAAGACGCGATTGGGTAGCTTCTCACTCATTCCATTGTTCATAATCATGTGGCGCGCCACGCTGGTAGCCTTCTGGAGATCGTTCGAGGCGCCGTCGGTGATCTCGCCAAAGACGATTTGCTCGGCCATACGGCCACCTAGCATCACGGCGAGATCGGCCTTATAGTCCTCGACCGACGTGAGGTGGCGATCCTCCTCGGGCAACTGCCAGGTCCAGCCACCGGCCCGACCGCGGGAGATAATTGAGATCTTGTTGACCGGGTGAGCATAGGGCAGTACATGTGCCACTATGGCGTGACCCGCCTCGTGATAGGCCGTGATTTCTTTCTCCTGCACGTTCATAATGTGCGTCTTGCGCTCCGGCCCCATGAGCACCTTCTCCAGGCTGGCGGTAAGATCCTGGTGATTAATCTTCTTCTTGTCGTTGCGGGCAGCGAGAATCGCGGCCTCGTTCATCAGGTTCTCCAGATCGGCACCCGAGAATCCGGGGGTCTTTTTGGCAATCTCATCCAGATCAGCGTCCTTATCGAGCGGCTTGCCGGTGGAATGGACTTCCAGGATGGCGGCGCGGCTCTTATAATCGGGTGAATCAAGCGTGACGCGGCGATCGAACCGACCGGGGCGAAGCAAGGCGGGGTCGAGCACGTCGGGGCGGTTGGTAGCCGCCATCACAATGACGCCGGCGTTCCCCTCAAAGCCATCCATCTCCACCAGGATCTGGTTAAGGGTCTGCTCGCGTTCGTCGTGGCCACCGCCCATGCCGGTACCACGCTGGCGACCCACGGCGTCGATCTCATCGATGAAGATAATGCAGGGTGCGTTCTTCTTGGCCTTTAAGAAGAGGTCTCGCACGCGGCTCGCACCCACACCCACGAACATCTCGACGAAATCAGATCCGGCGATGCTAAAGAACGGCACCCCCGCTTCACCAGCCACGGCCTTGGCCAGCAAGGTCTTACCGGTCCCGGGAGGGCCAAATAGCAGCACTCCCTTGGGTATCTTAGCGCCCAGGGCTTCAAACTTGGCTGGGTACTTGAGAAACTCCACGATCTCCTGGAGCTCTTGCTTGGCCTCATCGGCCCCGGCTACTTCCTTAAATGTCACCTTCTTGTCGGTGCCGTAGAGGCGGGCGCGGCTCTTACCAAAGTTCATTGCCTGATTCCCCTGCCCTTGAGCCTGTCTCATCATGAAGTAGAAGATACCCACGATAAGTAGTACGGGAAGAATGGCCGTCGCGAGAGTGACCCAGAGATTATTACCATTATCGATGCTCTTGGGGTCAACGGTGACCTTATTATAGTCAATGCCATAATCAGACAGACTAGCCGAGGTCTCCTTGTAAGCTATCTGCTTAGGCTCGTTGGGGTCTTTGAGCGTCGCGGTGAGCTTATTACCCTCTACAGTGATCTGCTCGACCTGACCACTCTTGGCTTCGTCAATCAGTTGAGACAACGAAACGTCTTTAGATTTCTGGGCTGGAACGGAGAACGCTATTAATATGGCAACGGCTAATATCCCGCCGAGCAGGAAGAGAAAACCGCGTGTGCCCTTGCCCAATTTCATTAAAACCTACTTTCTTTGGCTCTGTTGATAACAAATTTCGACATTATTCAGAGGTGAAAGGCGTCGAAATACCCCCTTAGTATACGCTATATGAGGCCGTTTTTGGCAGAGTAAATTCGCACTTCATCACGCCTAAGTTCCACGACGATGCCATGGGCTAGCGGACGGTGACGTCCGGTCCGGCCTGACTTAATAAAGAGCGCTACCTCACTCACAAGTCGTCGATCCATTTCGACTGCGACATCTAGGTGACGTGCCGCCCAAATAATGACCTCCGCCAGTTCATCTAGTGTGAGATTGCGGGTCAGACTGCGATCAATACAGTACCGGCCGGCCTCATCGCTCACCAACGGCATAAGCCGTGCATCGATGGACTGATTCAACTCGCCCACCTCACGGACGACCTCCAGATACCGTTGGCTCCAACCCGCTGGCGCGGCTGGTAGTAGCTCGTGGCGCAGGAAGTTGCGTGGATTAGCCCGATCTTCGTTAGTGGAGTCCTCATGCCACTCCAGCTGATGCTGGCTGGCGTATGTCTCGATCTGACGGCGCGATACGCCCAGCATCGGCCGTAATATAGACGACGACCCCAACGGTGCCAAACCGCGGCGGCCGGTCCCCCGGGACAAGTTTAGCAGGCTCGTCTCAATCAGATCATCCTGGTGATGGGCGGTCACTATGTGACTCGCCCGATGATCGAGCCGGACACGCTCCAGAAAGTCGTAGCGTTTGGCGCGCGCCACAGCCTCGCTCGCCTGCCCCAGCGCACCGGTCGCCGTCACGAACAGCAGCTTGTAGCGAGCGGCGGCGGCCTCTACCAGCTCACGGTCGAGGTGCGAATCGGCTCTCATCCCGTGATCGTAATGTGCCACCACCAGCTCGTAGCCCCGATCGGCATGAGCCATTACATCGAGCAGGCTCATCGAGTCGACGCCGCCCGAGACGGCTAGAATATAACGGCCGGCCGGCGGCCAAATAAGTGCGTCCATTGGGGTCATTCTATCATTACAAAGAGAGGGCCCCGGTAGCTTTGGGCCGCCGGGGCGTTGGATGGGGGCTAGACGCTTGTAAGAGTTGGGTGCGCATGGGCTGCGCGCCAGAGGCCGCGGGCCACCAAGTGTTCCTCAAGCTTCAGCAGGAGATCTTCGGGATGGTCCAGGATGGACAGCTGCTGGTAATACGGGACCAGGAGCACCACCAGGTTCGGGTAGAGCGCCACCGCCTGCGCAATCTTTCGCTGCTTGCGCCGGAGGTAGTCCTCGGGGGAAATATACTCCCGCTGGCTCTGGCTCTGCCGGCGATTCTTGCGCCGAATTGCCAGAGGCAGAGCCCCTTGGTCGATGTAGCGATCGGCAGCCGTGAGCTCCAGATAGATCTTGGGGCCGTCCGGATTGAGCACCCAGCCGCCGATGGCGTTGAGCCAGACGTCCGGCGTGAGGCCGCGCGCCGTTCGACGCCCCGAGTGAGGCGGCAGCGGGTAGGTGTGAGGCTCAATCTCGAAGTCGTACCGCTGAGCACGCAGTAGGTCGTAGAACTCGGCCTCTCCGTTATCCGTACGAGCCCTCGGGTGAGGGTCATCGGACGGGCGCCAGCAGAGCGTGGTGGTCGCCATGACCCCTCCTTAAAATCAAAACGTCACTCCGGATGAGTGACTACATGCTAGAAGCAGCTAGATGTGGCGTTTTGTTTTGGCTTTTTTGCATTTCCAGCCGCCCCTTTACAGCTCGAGTATGCACTAAGCATTAGCGGAATGCAAGATTTTTACGTTAAAACGGGTTCGGCCCGCCATTGCTGGCGGGCCTAGTCCCCGAAGCGGAGCTTCAGAAGACGGGGTGACGGTAAGCGAGTTCTCGGGAAACCCGACTCACCGTCGCGGCATACATCTTTAGGGTTACCCCTTAAAACGTTTCCGTAATCCACTTGAGCTTGTGGCCCATTCTTAGCGGTTCAGCCTTGCAGCTTAGCGCTATCCCGAGCATCGCTTCGTCTCTTTCAAGACGAGTATTCCCTCTTCTCTTCTGGCTCCCTTACGGTAGCCCTAGAGATTCGGAGGATCCTTGTATCGGCCCAATGGACCGACCGTCAGCTGCCAGGATGGGTGGCA
>JBBRTP010000047.1:0-6145 GCA_038244255.1 Candidatus Saccharimonadia bacterium | reverse complement strand
TATCACGTAAGGTCGACTTTCCCGGGTTTACTCCGGCTTCCATGATGGGAGCCGCCCAGGGGTGTACTAGTAGCACCTCAAATGCCGATTCTGCCCGACTACGCATATATTCCTTCCAATCTACGTCAATTTGCGGTGATGCAAATTCCCCGTGAATTAGGTCGATCATTCCCTCGATCAGCAGGTTCTTGTTCGCAAAATGGTGGTAGATCGCCATCGCTTCAACCCCGAGCTCTCGACCGAGCTTGCGCATGCTCATGGCCTCAATCCCACCGGCATCGGCCAGTTTTATGGCGGCCAAAATCACGCGATCCTTAGTCAGCGCGGCCGAATGTGCTTGGGTGTGATTGCTCTTGGTGCTCATTTGGTGGTCCTGATAGTGTGGTTTAAGCACATTATATATTATGTCCTTTACACTGTAAAGTTTACACTGTAAAGTTCTAGCTATTACTAAATATTTGGGAGTCAGTCATGGAAACAACTAGTTCAACCGTCGCAGTCTCGTCCTCGCACCGAAAGATCTCGTTAATGGCCGGTTTGCTCTACCTTCTCACCTTCGTCTCGGTTCCAACACTCGCAATGTATAGCCAGGTAAAGGGGACGGGCTACATCATTGGTTCTGGACCCGATACCTCAGCCATTACTGGGGGGCTCCTAGAGATTACCGTGGCCCTCGCCGGCATTGCGACCGCTGTGGTGCTCTTCCCGATTCTTAGAAAGCAGAGCGAAACACTGGCTCTTGGTCTCGTTGCCGCTCGTATTTTGGAATCTAGCACCATCTTCGTCGGTGTGGCATTTCTGCTCGCAATCGTGACGTTGCGGCAGGCCGGGCTTGGTGCCGACGCTCTCGTTACTGGTCACGCGCTAGCCGCCCTGTATGACCGCATCTTCCTTCTAGGTCAGAGCTTCATGCCGGCCATCTGCGACCTCTTACTTGGCATTATGCTTTATAAGTCTCGTCTGGTGCCACGAGGTCTCTCGCTGGTTGGCATCGTTGGCGGGCCTGTGTTGCTCGTTGGCTACTTCGCCGTGATGCTTGGCATGGTCGGACAACACGCTCCGTTGGCAGGACTATCTGCCCTGCCAGTCGCCCTGTTCGAATTTGCCCTGGGTATCTGGTTAGTCGTTAAGGGCTTCGACCCAAAGGCCGTCGCTAGGCTAGATGCCAAAAATTAGCTGGCATAGTATCTGCTCGAAGCCTCTATCAACCGTATTTTGTTACAATTGAGCTAGCAAGGAAGCTAATATGACGAAAATCACATTCAGCGCGGAGTTACTCAAGATCAACTCCCGTGTCATCGTGCATTTACCGCTCGAAGCCAGCGCGCAGCTTCCGTCGCGCGGGCTGGTGATGGTGAAGGGGAGTGCCAACGGGGTACCGCTCCACACCGCCCTCGAGCCGGACGGCAAGAAGAGCCATTGGTTCGAGCTCGACTCGTCCTGGCTAGAGGCACTTGGGGTTGGCGACGGCGATACAGTGAGGCTAGAGATCGAGCCAACCAAAGACTGGACGGAGCCGCAGATCCCTCAGGATATCCTCGACGGTCTAGTGGCCGATGCGTCGGTCTACGCGCTGTGGCAGGACATCACGCCGATGGCGCGATGGGAGTGGATCCGCTGGATTCGCGCCACCAATCGTGCCGAGACTCGGGCTAGTCACATCGAGGTGGCCTGCTCTAAGCTACGCGCCGGATCACGCCGGCCGTGCTGCTTCAATGCCAGCATGTGCTCTGATTTTACCGTTGCGAAGAACGGCGTGCTATTAGATCCCACGTCGGTAATCGCTTAGGCGCTAGCTAGATCAGCCGCCAGCTTATCGAGCGACTGCTGCATACCCGCATAGGAGTAGACATACATTTGGCTCATCTCCCAAGCGCTCTCGGTGATGGTGAGCTCGGTCATAGTACCTTTGGCGGTAAAGCTGATGGTCGTGTGGAGCTCATTGGGAAATTCGGCCGGCATGCCGAGTTCGGCGGGATCGATGCGGTTGCCGTCCTTATCTGATAGCCCTTGCGTGAACTCGAGGCGCTCCATTGGCACAATTTTAGTATATGTACCGCTAGTGTACGACTCGACGCCGCCCTGCTCCTCGGGCGCGCGCATTGCGAACACATACACACCGCCTTCGCGGAGATCGACCTGGGCAAACGGCGCCGAATAGAACTCCGGCCCCCACCACTTGGTAATAGCTTCGGGCTTGGTCCAGGCCTCCCAAACGGCGGCGACGGGGGCATCGAGAATGCGGGTAATGACGAGATCTCGGGTCGATGGGTTATTCATGAGTTACTCCTTAGAAGTCTTATTGGTCTGAAGATACGAGTCAAGATTACCAAGCCGGGCGTTCCAGACGGCCTCAAAGCTACCGGCCCAGTCGCCAAGCTCGGCAAACGGCTTGGGCTCGAGATGGTAGATGCGCTGTTGAGCTACGGCTACCGCGTCGACGATGCCGGAGTCGCTTAATATCCGCAGGTGTTTGGACGCCTGCGGCTGGCGCAAGCCGAGCCGCGCGGCAATCTCATTCACCGTGTACGGGTGAGCACGGAGTAGCTCAACGATGCGAAGTCGGTTTGGTTCGGCTAGGGCGGCGAGCGTTTGGGTATCCATGATTCAAATATACTCTAAGGCGAATATGCTTGTCAAGGAATATATAATGTATCGGACTAAACTTCTGAAGGGCAGTTGGGGCTGTCGTTAAGAGTATTGGCGTTGGTACATAGGTTTGAAGCGATTGGTTCGAAGGCACTCATTACGCGGGCTAGGCCGCTGATCGCATCGATGTCCGATCGAACCGTACAGCGGGTAATCGGTGGCAAAGGCCTCGCCTAGCGTTATCGTCGTGACGCCGTGATTGCGTTACCATGATGGTATGAGATATAACACCACTAATCCACTCGTTCGGATCGGCGTCGTTGTGTTGTTGGTCTGTATACTGGCGGGTATGTACTGGGTGAGCACTAAGAAGTCGCCGATAAAATCTTCACCGAACGTCACGTCCTTTAAAGACTGCGTCGCCGCCGGCCGTCCGGTGCAGCAGAGCTACCCTGAAGTCTGCGTGACATCAGATGGTAAGAGTTTCCCCAATCCGGATCAGCACGTCACCCCACCGTCTAATTAGCACTCTTGGCCGAGCAACAGTGGAATAGCTCACGGCCAAGATCGACGCCTTGTACCAAGGTAGAGAAAACTTCGAACCTATTCGCCTGAAGTTTTGGTGGGTAGGAACTTGCTCAAAGCTTAAGTTGGACTATACTTAACCCAGTAGTGCAGTATTTAGATGAATCATGATACGACCAAACTCGACGAGGTCTTAAGCGCGCTGTCCAACCAGAAGCGGCGCGCCATTATCTATGATCTATCGCTGTCGCCGGCGACGGTGGGGCAGCTGGCGCGCGATCATGATCTGTCCCTGCCGGCTATTCATAAGCATATTCGCCTGCTCGAGCAGGCCGATCTAATCCTACGCCGCAAGGCCGGCCGCACGAACTTTCTGGCGCTCCAGCCGAGTTCCCTGGGTGTGGCCAGGGATTGGATCGTACAGTTTAATACCGGCTGGAGCTCTAGTCAGGCCACTCTCGACAACTACATTGCCAGACTTCAGGAATGATCTCTGGTTTATTATTCATTTTTAACCGCTCGTAAACATTTAACGAAAGGGACAACGAAATGGGAAAGTACGTCTACATATATTTCACCGGTAAGCACGACGCCGACGCCGGCAACGACGAGGAGTGGGGCAAGTGGTTCGGTGAGCTGGGCGATAAGATCATCGATCCAGGAAACCAATTCAGGCACGGTGGACAGGCAGTTCACGTCGGTGGAGTCATGGACGTGATGGGCGAGCCGGCTACCGGCTACACAATCGTGAAGGCCGACTCGATGGCCGAGGCCACTGAACTCGCCAAGGGCTGCCCGCTCGCTAGCCGTGAGGGCATGGCCGTCTGTGTCTACGAAGCCATACCGATGTAATTTGATCGGCTCAGAGTTAACCAGAGAGCGGCCCCTTGAGCCGCTCTCTGGTTATGCGGGTGTAAGGCCTGTTACTATTAGAGTATGCATCACGTGCCGCATGATCACCCCGAACCGCACTCAGACTCGCATAACTCCAAGCTAAACTGGCTACGGGCGGCGGTATTGGGCGCCAACGATGGCATCGTCTCGACGGCCGGCCTGGTGGTTGGAGTGGCCGGCGCCACCAGCTCCCAAGCGGTGATACTAGCCGCCGGCATGGCCGGGCTGACAGCCGGATCGCTCTCAATGGCAGTGGGTGAATATATCTCCGTGAGTAGCCAGCGCGATACCGAGCGGGCACTCCTAGCTAAGGAGCGCTACGAGCTGGATAATTTTCCGGAGGCCGAACTGCACGAACTTATTGAGATTTATCATGGCAAAGGGATGTCACGAGAGACGGCTACCATTGTCGCTAAGGAGCTTACCGAACATGATGCGTTCGCTGCCCACGTGGATGCCGAGCTGGGCATCGACCCGGATAATCTCACCAATCCCACCCATGCCGCCGTCGCCTCGGCCGCCTCGTTCCTGGCCGGTGCCATCATCCCGCTGGCCGCCATTCTGCTCTTCCCAGAATCTATTCGAGTCATTGGCACCTTCGTAGCGGTCCTAGTGGCCCTAGCCGTCACCGGTACCCTTAGCGCCAAGGTGGGTGGTGCGAGCATCAGCAAAGCAACGCTTCGCGTGGTGACGGGAGGCGCGATTGCGATGGCCGTGACCTATGGCATTGGGCGACTCTTTGGCGTTTCGGTCTAGCGAGACTAAGATCACAGACCTCCCACCTTGCAGCCGGTATACTTATGTTAGGGATACCATTGATGAAACATCGCACACTGTATACCGCTCTCGTAGCCGGCACGGCAATCGGCTTGGTGGCGTCATTTCTCCAACTGCTTGAGAAGCTGGTACTGCTAAAAAATAGCGGCGCTACATTGTCATGTAACTTAAGCAGTGTCTTTAGCTGTACCAACGTCTTAAATGCCTGGCAGAGCTCGGTCTTTGGCTTTCCCAACTCTCTACTCTGCGTGGTGCTGTTTGCGTTTATATTGGGTATTGGCCTGGTGGGTCTCACGGGCGGGACTCTTGGCCGGGGGGTACGCCTTGCGGTCCAGGGCTTATCGCTCTTCTTCCTCGGCTTCGGCCTCTGGTTTCTATGGCAGAGTACCTTCGTGATACACGCCATTTGCATCTACTGCCTCTTCTGTTTTGGCGCACTGTTCTTAATTAACGGATCGATTCTGAGGCTTAATGCTGCGGACCTGCCATTCGGCCGAAGACGAATGCAACAGGCCATCGAAAATGGCGTAGATATCATTGGCTGGGTGGCGCTGGTGGCCATCGTCGCCGCGGCGATGATCTTACAGTTTAGCTAGGCTATCGACTAGTATCTTAAACTAGCTACGTTATACCTCGTTCAGATTGGCTAAGCATAAGCGTAGAGTGATATGCTAAATGGGTATGATAAGGTACCGTAATGCAGGTTGATTCCAATCGTCTCGCCGTCCGCATTTTGGGCTGGGGGGCGTTCTTTGCGGGTCTCATGGCTGGCGCCTTCATCCTATCGAAGGCCTTTGTCTTCCCAGAGATCTTCCAGCTTCACTATAACGGCTACGGCCTACTCTCCGCGATCGCCACTCTCTTAACGATCGTCTTGCTTGTTCGGATGGTTAGTGGCAAGAGCCACTCGGAGGAAGCGAGCTGGTTTATGCTGGTGCTGTTCGGTGACATTCTCTTTGCCGGTGGGGAAGCCCTCCAACGCTTTAGCGCTACCGCTAGTGGCGCGATATTTTGGTCCCAGGTGAGTGGCATCGGTATTCCGCTGATCGCCATCGGGCTATTTCTCTTTGCTGCCAGCTACACCAAGCCGCCCGAGGCCAGGCTCGGGGTAGTGGCACCGTTATTCATCGCCGTGGCAATGCTGGTGGGACTATTCTATTCTGAGGGCAATCTACTCTTTAATAATGATCCGTCACAGATGCACCTCTTCCCCTGGGGCTATAATAGTGAGATTGGGCCGGCCTTTATTTTATCCGTTCTGTGGGCGGGGATATTGAGCGCTGCGGCCGCATTAATGCTCATTATATTTAGCCGGACCAACCGGAATCATCTCCTCCGCAAGCAGTCGCTATTATACTTC
>JBBRTP010000046.1:0-6359 GCA_038244255.1 Candidatus Saccharimonadia bacterium | reverse complement strand
ATATGGATGACTTACTATCGCGCGGTGTTGAGCAGATCGTTGGGCAGGACGCCCTTGAGGCAGCCCTTAAGGGTGATCGGAAATTACGCATTAAATTTGGTGTTGACCCGACGCGGCCAGATATTCACATCGGCCATACCATCGTCCTGCGCAAATTACGCCAACTTCAGGATATGGGTCACACGGTCATCTTCCTGATTGGCGACTACACCGCTAAGATTGGCGATCCTTCGGGTAAGAGCAAGACCAGGCCGATTCTGAGCGACGAAGAGATAAGTGCAAACGCCAAGACCTATCTCGACCAGGTTGGTGGCATCCTTGACGTGCCTAAGCTCGAGATCCGACGCAATAGTGAGTGGCTGGCCAAGCTCAGCTTCGCGGACCTTCTGAAACTGGCATCGAACATCAGCGTGGCACAGCTCATCGAGCGTGACGACTTTAAGGCGCGCCTCGGTAGCGGCGCCGAACTGGCACTCCACGAGCTACTCTATCCCCTAATGCAGGCCTACGATTCGGTAGCGCTCGAAGCTGATGTGGAGTTTGGCGGCAACGACCAGCTCTTTAACCTAATGGCTGGTCGCGCGCTGCAGAAGAAGCTTGGCCAGAGGCCGCAGGTCGTCTTCGTGACCGAGCTCTTGGTGGGGCTTGATGGCACCAAGAAGATGAGTAAGAGCTTAGAAAATTACATCGCTCTCACCGACAAGCCCGTCGACATGTACGGTAAGGTGATGAGTATCCCCGACAGCTTGATTGCCCCCTATTACAAACTCTGCACCGAGATTGAGCTCTCCGTGATCGACGAGCTCGTGAAGAGCCTAGCTATGGCCGCCAATCCTCGCGACTCGAAGGCCAGCCTCGCTCGCGAAATCGTCCGGATCTATCACGGTGAGGCCGCCGCGCTGAAGGCCGAGGGTGATTGGAACCAGCAATTCCGTGAAGGCGGTAAGCCGGATGAGATCGCCGAATTTAGGGTCTCCGACAAACGCCTCCCACTGATCGACCTACTGGTCGCCGCCGGACTCGCCGAGAGCAAGGGCGAAGCGCGCCGCTTAATCGAGCAGGGCGGGGTAAAACTCGATGACCACGTTCAGACGCCAGAGGCCGCGCCAACACTGGCTGACGGCGACATCCTGCAGGTTGGCAAGCGGCGCTATCTCAAATTACGAATCAAGGGGTAATAGTTTGAACGAATACGACTGGCAGCAGCGGCCGATCGGGTCGCTCAAAGGCGTGGGAAGCGTGGACGAAACCAAGCTGGCGCGTCTGGGCATTCATACCGCCGGTGATCTGGTGCGCCACTTTCCGCGTCGTTACGACGACTTTAGTAAGATCGTGCCGATCCGCGCTATGCGGCCGGGCAATGTGACTTTCCGTGGCGAGATCGAGAGGGTGGCGAGCCGCTATGCCCGAGCACGCAAATTGCATCTTACCGAAGCCATTATCAGTGACGGTACCGGGACGGTAAAAGCCATTTGGTTTAATCAACCGTATCTGGCCAAAACGATCCCTACCGGTAGCCCAGTGCTCGTCTCGGGTGAGCTCAAATTTAAGAATAACGACCTGGCGCTGCAGAGCCCGGCCATCGAGGTGGTGGCCGACGGCCGTATTGCGAAAGACACGGCTCGGATCGTGCCCATTTATCCGGAGACCGAAGGCATCTCGAGTAAGCAGCTACGTGGTCTGATTTTGCCTCTTATTCCACTAATGAGTACCCTCGACGAGACGCTACCGCGCGAGGTGGTCTCAAGCGCGAAGCTGATGCCCTATGCCAAGGCGGTGGCCGAAATTCACTTCCCGGCGACCCAAGCCAGCCTCACCAAGGCGCGAAACCGGCTGGCCTTCGAAGAGCTCTGGTTTTTGATGCTGGCAAGCCTGGTGATAAAGCACGAAATTAGAACTGAGCTAGCCACGCCAATCCCGTTTAAGGTAGAAGCGGTTCGGGCAGTGCTCGATCGGCTTGAGTTTGAGCTCACACCCGAGCAGAAGAAGGCGGCCTGGGAGATCTTCCAAGATATGACCCGGGTGAATCCGATGAACCGGCTCCTCGAGGGTGACGTCGGGTCGGGCAAGACGATTGTTGCCACGATGGCTGCCGTTATGGCGATGGCGAGCGGTTTCCAGGCTTCACTCATGGTGCCCACGGAGATATTAGCAAGGCAGCACGAAGCAAAAATTAAGCCGCTATTGGCTCTGCTTGGTTACGACACTGTACTTATTCTGGGTAAGCAGACGGCGGCCGAACGCGCGGCGGCTATCACGGAGCTCGCCGAAACCAAGCCACTGCTGGTGATAGGTACGCAAGCGCTGCTCACGAGCGCCGTGGAGTTCTCGCGCCTCGGCCTGGTGATCATCGATGAGCAGCACCGCTTTGGCGTACAGCAGCGGGCAGCGTTAAAGGCCAAGAGCGGCCACCTACCGCACCTGCTCTCAATGACCGCTACGCCGATCCCGCGTTCTTTACAGCTCACAGTCTACGGTGATCTGGATATCTCGATCATTGAGGGTTTGCCGCCGGGGAGGCTACCCATCATCACTAAGGCACTGGAATCGAGGAAACGCGACGAGGCCTATTCCTTTATCAATGAGCAGATCGATGCCGGCCGTCAGTCCTTTGTGGTCTGCCCGCTCATCGAAGACTCGGAGTTATCTGAGGCAAAGAGCGCTACCAGTGAGCTCGAACGCCTGGCCAAGGGTCCCTTCAAGAAGCGCCGTCTTGGCCTGCTTCATGGGCGCCTGCCAGTCGCCGATAAACAGGCCGTGATGGACCAGTTTGCCCGTGGCGAGCTTGATGTACTTGTAGCCACCAGTGTCATCGAGGTGGGCATCGATATTCCGAACGCCACCGTGATGCTCATTGAGGGCGCCGAGCGGTTCGGTCTGGCGGCGTTGCACCAGCTGCGGGGTCGGATCGGCCGCGGCGCCCACGCCTCACACTGTTTTCTGGCAGCCGAGTCGCGATCGCCCAACGCGCTGGAGCGGATAAAGGCCTTGGAGAAGAGCCAGGACGGCTTCCGACTGGCGCAGATTGACCTTGAACTACGCGGTCCGGGCCAGATCTACGGTCGCATGCAGCATGGCACGCTCGATTTACAGCTGGCCGACATCGGTGACACCAAGATGGTGGCGGCAGTACGCTCGGAGGCGCATCGATTTCTCACCGACCCACGAGCAATGGTAAAATACCCTAAGGTTGCGGCTCGTGTTAATGCGCTAAAAGCCGTCACGTCACTAGATTAAGGAACAGATGTACTCCGGATTCGTCACCAAACATAAAGTTGTCAAACGCCTCGGTATTCACCAGCGCTTCGATATGGCCGCCTATCGTATGATAGAGCCGTATCTTCCGGACGGTACGTTTCCCAGTAGTAAGACCATCGTACATTTCGAGGGCTATAACGGTCCCGATGGACTGAAGGTGAAGTCACCCGGTGTGAATGAGCCGAGCCATCTCTACGACCCCGAGAGTGATACCGGCGAGGTGCCATTGCACATCTCCAATCATTACCGGGCGTTGGTCGAGAGTATCAAGCTGGGCGACCGGACCCGCGGTGCCTTTGAGGCCTCTTGGCTAGCACACTACGTGGGCGACGGCCTGACACCGGCTCACCACTGGCCACTCGAGGACAAGCTAGCCGAGGCCGCCGATAAGGCTTCCACCGATATAAAGAATGGTGATACTAGCAAGTTCACCGCGGCCGTGACAAAGCAATGGGCAATCTGGGGGGCTAAGGGCCACTTATCGACTCACTTTAACTTTGAGATGGGTATCGCCTTTGCCCTCCTAACGTTTCCGATAAAACCGGTCTTTGATGAAGCTGAGTTTGCCCGCGCGCGACAGCTCGGTCCGGTGGAGTTCTTCAAGGCCGAAGCCCGTGACATCGCCGCTTTAAACCTTTATGAGCGATTCTATAAGGAGGGCTGGAACGGCGATATCGCCGCCGCCGTGAAGAATAAGATCGCCCCCCAGGCCGCACGCGCCATTGGTTTTATTTGGCTGCTGGCAGTGCTTGAGGCCGGTCAGGAGCTAGTCCAGCAGAGCCAACCGACGGCCAGCGAGACTAACGAGATCTAATGCGGATCCTCGCCGGAATCTATGGTGGCCGGGTCATCGACCAACCGCCGACGCGCTCGGTGCGTCCGATGAGCGAGAAAGTACGCGGCGCGCTCTTTGACGTGGTAGGCGCTCCGGCAGGACTCACTGTGCTCGATGCTTACGCCGGCAGCGGAGCAGCCGGCTTCGAGGCCGCCTCACGTGGCGCCACACTGGTTGAAGCGATCGAAGCCAATGATCGCGTCGCGCGGAACATTGAGGCTAATGCAAGGGTACTAGCACTTGATTGGGGTTACATCCTTCATCGGATGACGGTCGAGAGCTGGTTGGCGGCGCCGGCTCAGCAGGAGAATAAAGCGCGCTACGGCCTCATTATTGCCGACCCGCCGTATCAGCAGCTCGACGACGATGTGCTTGGCCGCTTGGCCAACTTTTTGCGTCTAGGTGGAGTACTCGTGGTATCTCATGGTAGTAAGCGCGTGAGTCCAATGCTAGAATCGGTGAGTCTGGTTAAACACAAAGTGTACGGCGACTCGGCCCTGAGTTTTTACAAATAGTCTGTTTATTCCCCTAAGGTACCGTGTCGGGGATGAAGTCCAAGGAGAATTGAGCATTGTAAACGAGGCGTACTTAGAGGTACATCGAGTGCGAAGCGCAAGTTTCGACGCCGGAGGTCGCCGAGGCACGTTTCCGATACGCGGATGTGGTGGAATGGTAGACACGCTAGCCTTAGGAGCTAGTGGGGGAAACCCCGTGAAGGTTCAAGTCCTTTCATCCGCACCAATTGACTTTTTCCTCGTCTCAGGCTAAGATTTTCGAGGTTCATTTACAAATTCCTCACCGCGGCGTTATCCCGATCGAAACCCTTCGATCCGGGTATTGCCGCAGTTAGGCAAGTGTTGTGTGGGGTTGCACGCTGTCGAAGTGAGTGCACGGGCACCACGTTTTATCGGCAGAGACAAGAGGTCCGAGTAGCGCTCAAGCGTGAAGAATCCCGCAAGTCGGGATAGGATCATGATATCTTGGGGCGGATTAGATACCCGCCAAGAGTGCGGCCTCACACGCCAGCCGCTCGGTCGGAGATGGTATGCCTGACAAGCAACTAAACCCATCTCTGGCCGGGCCACAACTTCGGTTTCGGTGCCGAAGCACTCCTTGAATTGGAGTGTGAGCCGCGTTGCGGCAGCCCCGCCCGCGCGGCGTTAACCGATGCGGTTCGGGCGTGGCGCCCCGACCGCACCCTTATAATGGGTGGCTCGCCAAGGCTACAAATCGAGATGGTGGTAATCTCGACACCCCCGGTCCGGAGATCGGTTGACCTATAAAAGCGCAACAGCTGGATGCTCCGGCATCCTGCCTAGCCATGGTAGCTCAACATCGCAGAGCGACCCGTTGAAAACGGGGAGGTCGCAGGTTCGAATCCTGTCCGTGGCACGCACCATGTACTACCGTTTGGCATGTTTACTCGTCTCGTAGCGCAGTGGTAGCGCACTTGATTTGGGATCAAGAGGTCGCAGGTTCGAGCCCTGCCGAGACGACGCACGTTTCAATGCGGATGTGGCCCAGCTGGTAGGGCGGTCCCCTGCAAGGGGACAAGTCGCAGGTTCGAGCCCTGTCATCCGCTCCAGGTCGAGGTCGGCTACGCTCGGCATCGTTTATCGAGTGAAGTCCTCGGAGGGCTCATTCGATAATAGTCCGAGGCTAGCAGGGAGCGTGCCTTCCAGCCGGCCTCGACCGGTTTCGCCCGTACTGTCCGGTTCTGTTCGCTGCCCGACCATCATGGTCGGGCTTTCTTCTTTTTATGAGCTGACTAGCCTCATTCTCATTATCATCCTGAACTTAAATTTTTGGAGCTCTTAGCCCAGCGATCGCCGTATCGATATGATGACATCGATTGCTCACTATGTTAGCCTTATAACCTATGGAAACCAAGATTACCTCGCAGACCGACACATCAGCCGAATTTAGAGTGGTAGTGACGCCAGAGCAGATGACGCACGCCAAGGCACACGTCTTCGACGAGCTACGCCCTCGCGTTAAAGCTGCGGGTTTCCGCCCCGGCAAGGCTCCCGATATGGTTGTCGAGCGAGAGTTGGGCGTGCAGTATATTCAAAATGAGGTACTCGATCATGCCATCCAAGACAGCTACGGCGATGCTATCCGTTCGCTGAAGTTGGCCGTGGTGGCACAGCCCGAGGTCTCACTCGAAAAGTTCGTGCCCTATACCACCTTAGAGTTTACGGTGAAGGTCGATCTCATGCCTAAGGTCAAGTTACCCAAGTACCAGGAGTACCGCGTCAAGCGAGCT
>JBBRTP010000045.1:0-6467 GCA_038244255.1 Candidatus Saccharimonadia bacterium | reverse complement strand
TTACGTGTGGGTGATCACCGCTACCAGCACGAGGCGCCAGCAACTCGTACGTCTGGTGGCCTCACTACCCGAGCCGTGGACGATCGATCTGGACCCAATTAACCTGCTCTAACGCGACTAACCACGAGACCGATGCTGCTCACTGTCGATAATATCTGGATCTTCGGTTGATGCAGCGCGCTCATTCGTCGCGTATTTCTCGGCTGCATCATCGAGGTCGCCGAAAGCCTGAGCAGCCAGTCGGCCCTCAACCCTCTTGGCCTTATCAATAATGCGCTGAGCGGCCTTTTTATCGGCTGCCGACTGGCGTGCCTTAAGGTATTCGGTCTTGAGGACGGCACCGCGGTTTACAACTGCCTCGGCAATCTGGGCTCCAGGCTCGCCCTGAGGTATAACAATACCATCGGCCGTCACACGATTAAGGCCAAGCTCAGTATGGACCGCTTTGGCCGCCGCCAGTTCCGCTGGTGTCGCCGCTCCTCGAACTTGTTCGAGGAGTGCAGCGTAGTCGGGAGTAGTCGAAGTATCAGGGGTTTCCTGTTGTTCTTTGTCCATAGTGCCATCATAGCATCGATCTAGATACCGTTGCCTACTCTCACTTTGCCTGCCCGGCTACGATCCGCTAAACTAGGCTCTATGACTGCCAAAGATATCATTACCATACCTAACCCTACACTGCGTGATCGATCGTTGCGGATAGGCATCGTCGACGACTCGATCATCCGACTCACCGAGCAGATGATCGGAGTGACGCTTGATTGGGAGCGTGGGCGCGAGCACGAGACGGCAGCAGCCCTAGCAGCGGTCCAGATTGGTCAACTCCATCGTGTGGTCATCATCCGGGATAACTTCGACGATAAGTCCGATACTTCGTTTAGTGTCTTCATAAACCCGGAGATCGTTAAATCCGAGGGCGAGCCCGAAGAAGACCTGGAGGGCTGTTTGAGCGTAAAGGAGATCTACGGGCGGGTCGCCCGCTACCCCAAGGTGAAGGTTAAGGCACTCAACCTCGAGGGCCAGCCGATTCGCCTCACCGCCACCGGCTTTCTGGCTCGCGTCTTTCAGCACGAAATCGACCACACCAATGGCGTGGTCTTCGTCGATCGTATCACCGACCCCCACAAGCTCTTCCGCCTACATGCCGATGGCCACTTCTCCCCTCTCACGCCGAGCGAGAATCCTAGCAATGGCTAATGCTCAGCCCGCCCTCGTGTTCTTTGGCACCGACGACTTCAGCGTTCCAGCTCTCGTGGCCCTGATTAAGCATAACTACCATATCGTCGCGCTCGTCACCAAGGTCGATGCACGCACCGGCCGAGGTCAGGAGCTCGTGTCGCCGGCCGTTAAGACGGTGGCGGCGGCGCACGGGATCATGGTACTCCAGCCCGAGCGCGTCGCCGACATCTCTGCCCAGATTGCTTCGCTTAGGCCCGCCGCTGCCATTGTGGTAGCCTATGGCAATATTCTGCCTGCCACACTGATAGCACAGTTCCCCTTAGGACTCATTAATATTCATGCCTCGCTACTGCCACGCTACCGTGGCGCCTCGCCCATCGAGGCGGCCATCTTAAATGGTGACGCGGATACGGGCGTGACACTGATGCAGATTGACGCTGGCATGGACACCGGCCCCATTTACGCCCAAACACGCCTCAAGCTTCACCAGACCGAGACGCAACCGGAGCTTTATCATCAGCTCAGTCAGCTTGGTTCTGCCCTACTCATCGAACAGTTGCCCGATATACTCAGTGGGTCGCTATCGCCCGAAGCACAAAATCCGAACCAGGCGACCAACGTCAAAATGATTAAAAAATCAGATGGCGTGATCGATTGGACTAAGCAAGCACTGGCCATCGAGCGCCAGATTAGAGCCTACACTCACTGGCCCCGTAGTCGTAGTACGATAGCCGGCCGCGATGTCGTGATCGGTGCCGCCCATATCGAGTCGAATAGTAACGACGCGCCCGGAACGGTTAGTAAATCCGTCGCCGGCGAACTCACCGTATCCACCGGCGACGGCATTCTGGTGATTGATCGACTACAACCAGCCGGCAAACGCGAAATGTCCGGCCGCGAATTCCTGGCCGGACATCCGCTCAAATCAGATCAAACTTAGCGATTAAAGATTCGGCCCCAGAAGCCCGTGCGACGAACGCCACCTGCCTGCCGCTTGCGCCGCGTAACATACTCGATCGTAGCCGCATCGACGCCCATATTATGCAGACGTTGGGTAACCGGTCGGAAGAAGTTCGGGTTCGTAATCTGGCCATCAGAATCATACTTCGCGCTCTCAAAGCGCGGCCCCGGTTGGCGTTCTGAAGCCGTATAGGCGGTCTTAATCTCGGAGAAGTTGAGAGGCTCGGGAGCGGTGATATTTACCATTTTAGCCCGTATCTGGTCATCAAGCTCAGTGGTCGGCTTAACGGTATTAATGCGCTCACTCTCAACGGCTTGACGAAAGCGTGATCTAACGGCGCGGTCTTTAAAGGCAGGGTTTTCCTGGACCATTACAGTGGCACTAACTAGTTGGCCGTCAGTCGTCCACTGCTCCACATAAGCCAGTCGCGGGACATTTTCGACGGCGTAGAGTAGCTCGGTGACCGGTGCGCCTTTAGCCGGTCGACGATTGGTCGTACGGGTTGGCTCAGCGGCCACTCCCAGACCCTCCCGAACCTGCTGGGCCAGTCCAATCGCCAGATCGTCGGGCAGATTTACAAGATCGATGGATACGGCGCGTGTCTTGCCGGAGTCAAGTTCATCGTCGACCTTTAAGATCGTTGATTCGACTCGATCGCGCGCCTGCTTGGCCCGCTCGAAATGCTCGGCGGCCGCGACGTCACCACGCTTTTTCGCCCGTTCTATAAGCTGATCGGCGATTTTGCCTTCACCGGCCTGCCGGGCTCGAACCGCTAGGGTCCGAGCGTTGTGCTCGGCTCGCGCCGCAACCTCGGCTATCGCAACGGCATGCTCCCCGTGTAGCTGCTTCACCTCAAGACCCTTCTCGTGAGCCTGATTGAGCAGAGTGCGTGCCTCCGAGATCTTGCCATCTTTAGCCGCTTGTACCGCCTTATCGGTACCGGCCTTCTCGGCATATGCTTGCTCAATGACTCCGTGGGTGGCCCGACCTCGCTCGTCATCGCCTACCTCACCGGCCGCCCATTGCCGCGGGTTGCCATCGCTATCGACGTATTTGGCCTGCTGTTCGCGGGCTTGTTTCGTGGCCGCGTCTTTGAAACCCTGCGGCGAGTCGTCGACCAGGCTCGACATTCCGAGCTCACGGGCGAGATCGGCCCGTTCAAGATGATGAATCGGATCAGTTGAGCTTGGCTCGGGCTGTGGCGCTTCTGGCATTACGTCCTCTTTAGCCGTGAGTATAGCATAAACACTACGGTCTTGTATCTGTTAGCGGGTACCGCGAAGAAGCCGATCAATCTCGGCCGAGTAAGCACCACCGGTGTCGAGTTTAGCGTGCAGGCGGGGGACGAACTTCATGGTTAACTTTGATGCGAGCGCTGCCTGAGCTACCGGCACCAGCTGCACAATACGCTCCCAGAGCTGCTCTTCGAGCTTCTGCGGGACCGCTACCAGCCCTATCCAGACCGTTGCATTGCGTAAATCGGGCGCCGCATCCACTCGCGTGACCGTCACATTGGCCGCCAGGGCATCGAGATGCTCGGCCAAGGTGCTGGCGATGATCTGCTGAATGACGCTCTCGACCTTCGCGACTCGCTCAGACATGGAAGGATCGTGCGATGGTTTCGCTGGTATAGAACTCGAGGTGATCACCGAGCTCAATGGGGTCGGTTGTCGCGACGTTTAAGCCACAGGTCTCGCCCTCAAAGGCTTCTTTAGCCACCTGCTTCTCCTTCTGCAGACTGGTCAGCCGACCTTCGCCGACGGCTTCACCCTTACGTTTGATACGGAGATTAAGCTTTGATTCAATTCGGCCCGAATTAACCTTGCCGCCGCAGACAACACCGGACTTAGTGGTCTTAAAGACCCCCAGGATCTCAAGCTCACCTACCACGGTCTCAACCGTCTCGGGGGCAAGCATCTGGCTCAATGCATCGCGCAAGTCGTCGGTGAGTTCGTAAATCACCTTATACTGCTTAACCTGCACGCCCTCGCGGTTGGCACTCGATTTGAGACTCGTACTCATGCCCACGTTAAAGCCAATGAGAATGGCGTTGGCGGTCTTGGCAAAGGCGATATCGGTCTCGGAGACGTCACCGACCGCCGAGGAGACTACGCGCACGGCGACTTCGTCGTTCTGCAGCGCCGAGAGGCTTTCAAGCAGCGACTCGAGCGAACCCTGGACGTCGGCCTTCAAGACGACATTGAGCTCACGTATATTACCGGCCGTAATGGCATCGGTCATCTGGGAGGCATCGATACGCTTCACGCCTAGACTCTTGGCTTGCGCCCGGCGGGCCGACTGTGACGCACCATCACGGGCGGTTCGCTCACTGTCTTCGGTACGATAGACATCACCAAAGGCGGGTACGGCCTTAAAGCCAGGGATCACCGCCGGCATCCCTGGATGGGCCACGCTGATACGCTTAGAACGATAATCACTGAGGTTTCGCACCTTGGCGTAGGTGGAACCAGCTACCAGATAATCACCGACCTTGAGCTCGCCGTTACGTACCAGGACGGTAGCAACCGGCCCCTTGCCGGCATCGAGGTGAGATTCAATGATCACACCCTCACTCGGCCCGGTTGGGCGGGCGTGCAGCTCTTCGAGATCGGCCACGAGTAATACGAGGTCGAGCAGCTTATCGATATTTGCCCCAGACTTTGCTGAGACATCAATCATAACGGTGGAGCCGCCCCAATCCTCGGGCTGCAGACCAATTTCGGTAAGCTCCTGGCGAACCCGCACGGGGTCGGCACCCTCTTTATCAATCTTATTAATGGCAACCACAATCTGAACACCCGCCTCTTGCGCGTGACGAATGGCTTCTTTGGTCTGAGGCTTCACGCCATCATCGGCCGCCACCACAATGATGGCGACATCGGTCATACGAGCACCGTGCTGGCGCAGGGCCGAGAAGGCCTCGTGCCCCGGGGTATCGAGGAAGGTAATCCAGCGCTCGCCACGCTTAATCTGGTAAGCACCGATGTGCTGGGTGATACCACCGGCTTCTTTGGCGACCACGTTGGCCTCACGAATAGCATCAAGCAACGAGGTCTTGCCGTGATCGACGTGGCCCATTACTGCAACGATCGGCGGCCGGGTCTCACCCACGCCGTCGACGATACCCTGGCCTGATTTTAATGAGACATCACCCTCGGACGCGGCCTCAGCTTCGATTTCGAAGCCCAGGTCGCCGCCGATGATGGAGGCAGTATCGAAGTCGATCTGCTCGTTGATGGTCGCCATCACGCCGTTACGCATTAGCTCGGCGATGACTTTAGTCACCGGCAAGTTGAGTTTTTCGGCAAATTGACCCACCCCGATGATCTCGGGAATCGCAACTGCCGGTATTGTTACTTCTGGATCGGCCATTGTTTACCTCTTACTCTTTAGGCTGCGTGGGAGAATTTGTGCGCACTTCTCACTACAACTATAGTACCCTCTGCCGGGCGTAACCTGCAGGTCGTCGAGGGTAAGAACATCCTCCCTAACGGTCCAGCGGGTCAGGTTGCTCTTGGGCCGCTGGACGCGGCAGATTCTGCAGCGTCGCAGCGGCACATGAGTACCAGTCACAACTATTTATCCTTACCTTTTTCCTTATCATCCTCATCGGCTTTGCCCTTACGCGGCGACTTGAGACTGAGGCTTAGCTTGTGAGCTTCGGCGTCGATGGCGATGATTCTAAACTGCTTCGACTCACCCATCTTTACGAGGGTGTTCGGATCCTCAACGTGGCTATCGGCCAGTTCGGAGATGTGGACCAGGGCTTCGATGGCCGGGGTGACCTGCACGAAGGCGCCGAATGGCGTGATGCGGGTAATCTTACCCTCAACTTGCTCACCGACTTTATACTTGGCGGCATCCTTGATCCACGGGTCGGGCGAGAGCTGCTTCATCGAGAGCGAGAGCTTGTCGCGGTCAATCGAGATGATCTTAGCCTGAACCTTATCGCCGACCTTGACGTACGAACTGGGGTTATCGACGCGATCCCAAGCAATCTCGGAGATGTGCACGAGACCCTCGACACCGTCCACGTTGACGAAGATACCAAAGTCGACCACGCCCGTGGCGACACCGGTGACGCTATCACCCACCGTCATCTTGGAGACCTTACTCTCGGTGTCCTCACGCTTGGCGGCTTTCTCGGACAGAATCAGCTTGTTGTCCCGGCGATTGATATCGAGCACGCGTACCTGGAGCTGCTTACCGACCAAGCCGTTCAAGCGATGTAGAATTTCGTCCTTATCGGCGCCCGATACCCGAGGGTAGTTCTCGGCCGAGAGTTGCGATACGGGCAGGAAACCGCGGATGCCATCGACTTCGATGAGCA
>JBBRTP010000044.1:0-6524 GCA_038244255.1 Candidatus Saccharimonadia bacterium | reverse complement strand
CGCACGACTTCCTCAATGAGGTCTTCTGGCAGGCGAATGTCGGTGCGCCACCACGGCACCGCGGACACCGTAATTAGGCTGGTCGCAGCATCCACCGTCGCGCCGAGTTCTAGCCGGTTGAGTGCTTCGGTGGCCGCCTGTGCGGCCAGATCAAAGCCTAGAATACGGTTGAGCTGCTCAAGCCGAAGCTCGATTCGATGGGGCGTGGCCGCCGCCTTAGATAGAGTATCACTGAGCTCAATCAGCGAGGCATTCGAGCCGGCTTCCTTAAATAGTTCGAGAGTACGATTTAGCGCCACCGGCACGAGGGCGGTCGGGAGGTCACGCTCCATCCGCGCGCTCGCCTCGCTCCGCAGGCCATGTCGTTGAGCCATCTTTCTGATAGTCGCCGCATCAAAGCTGGCGGCTTCGAGCAGTATCTCGGTGGTTTTCGCGTCCACCTCGGTTGCTGCACCACCCATCACGCCGGCCAGCGCAATCGGACCCGTAGCGTCAGCGATCACCAGATCATCCGCTGTCAGCTTGCGCACAACCCCGTCTAGAGTCGTCAATTTTTCCTTGTCCCGAGCCATTCTTACCTCTATGGGTAACTTGACTTTAGACCCGTCAAAGGCGTGTAATGGTTGACCGATCTCAAGCATACAGTAATTCGTTACGTCCACGAGGCCACTAATCGACCGCATACCTGCGACCTTTAAGCGCGCTTGAATATGCGCTGGAGAGGGGAAGTCGGCTGTGAGGGCAATTCGTGCGAGCAAATATCGCGCACAATGGTGTACTCCGTTGGTCAACTCGGAGGCTTTTGCCTTGGGTAATATGCTATCTGGCAGCTCACGCAGGGGAGTCGCCGTCATAGCCGCCACTTCGCGTGCCAGCCCCACGATTGATAACGTATCAGAACGATTAGCCGGCGTCTTAAGGTCGATGAATCCATCGGCCGGGTATACGTCGCACAATGGCGTGCCAACCTCAATATCGCCACTCAATACCATTATTCCCTCATGAGACTCACCGAGGCCAAGTTCACGCTCGCTGCAAATCATCCCCTCGCTCGTCTCGCCGCGTAGCTTAGCCGGTCCTATCTTGTCACCAGTGGGCAGAGTAGTGCCAACCTGGGCAACCGCCACTTTCTGGCCCTCTGCCACATTCGGTGCACCACACACAATGCCCAGCGACTTCCCGCCCACTTCTACTTCCACAAGCCGGAGCCTATCCGCACCCGGATGCTGAACTACTTTTTTAACCAGTCCCACAACCACATTTCGATCAATCGGTTTTGACGACATATATTGTTCAATCTCGAGTCCGGCTCGTTCTAATGCCTGGACTATCTCGTCATCAGACATTGTGCGACTTAGCCAATCATTGAGCCAAGCGGTAGATAGCTTCATCTTCCCGAGTCCCCCGATTGGTCTGTTCGGTCGGTATTGACGGGGGAGTTGCCTACCCCCGTTATTCTGTCAGCCACTCTTAACATTCTGTACGTAATCTGCCGCACTACTAACGAATCCCCCGAAAGTGTTGTAAAATAAACATTCATTATATTTCTCAAAATTGTTCCAGGAATTTGAAGTTGGGTCGCCAGAATTCGCGAACATCATCGACACCGTATTTAATCGTCGCGATCCGCTCCGGGCCGAAGCCAAACGCAAAGCCGCTGTAAATATCCGGATCAATACCAACATTACGCAGAACCTGCGGGTGGATCATGCCGGCACCGCCTAGCTCAAGCCAACCAGTTCCGCTGCACAGATGGCAGATGACACTCGCTACTTGACCTGTCCCCTGGCATATTACACAGCTAGCATCCATCTCTACGCTTGGCTCTGTATAGGGAAAATAGTTAGGTCTGAGGCGTATCTTAGTCCCCTCACCCAAAACCCCTCGCATCATAGCTTCGAGTGTACCCTTGAGGTCACTCAGGCTTATCCCCTGGTCGACGACGAGCCCTTCTATCTGGTAGAACGTCCACGAATGGCGCGCATCTTCATCCTCATTACGATAGACCTTACCAGGAGCTACAATACGAATCGGCAGATCATCCTTGTGCTCGGTCATGTAGCGAATCTGTATCCCTGAGGTGTGAGTCCGGGGCACGAGTCCGTTCTCTAGATAGAAGGTGTCTTGCATATCGCGGGCGGGATGATCAGCTGGGATATTAAGTGCCTCAAAGATATGCCATTCCGTCTCGACCTCGGGCCCATCGGCCACCTGGTAGCCCATCTGCCAGAAGATATCGACGAGCTCATCGAGCACTACACTCACCGGGTGCCGGTGGCCAATCGTGGGAGAAATACCAGGTGCTGTGAGGTCAATCGGCCGGCTTACTGCCGCTGCTTCAGCCGCAGCCTGGAGTTTAAAGCGACGAGTAGTCAATGCAGCCTCCGTAGTCGTACGAAGCTGGTTGAGCCTGGCACCGGCCGCTCCCCGTTCACCAGGCGGCAGCGTACCAATACTCTTTAGTTGCTCGGTAAGCTCGCCTTTACGGCCCAATAACTGCACGCGCCGGCTCTCGAGCACCTCGAGGCTAGCGGCAGACTGAATACTATCAATGATTTCGGCCTCACTCATGGCCATCTAAACCTCACATACACTTCGACAATTACGAGCAGTAATCCTAAAAGTATAGCATCCCGGAGCCCCAATTGGTTAAGTGAACTTAGAGCCAATAGCGCGGCGAGCCACCCGCCGATGAGTAGACCCTGGCGGATCGAAAACCGTAGTCGGCTAGATGAGCTCGCGTGCAGATGCAGATACGACTTAACCGCATATAACATAAGTGTGCTGAGCGAAACGAGCAGGCTTAGAAGGAAGATAAACCACAGAGTCACCCCAATTGGGCCTATCGAGAGTGGGTTTGTTAGCAGTATCGCGAGCACGACCGCCACACTGGAGACCAGCGACCAGATGATAAGTAAGCTTAGATAGCCTAGAGATCCCACGAATTCCACTCACGCTTATACCTCCATTATGTCACCTCTCGCCCGGCTCAAGCAACACAGCTGACCTATGAGTAGCGCCACATATGCACTATATCGATCGGACTGCTCATTTTAATCGGAATATGACCGCCCTGAATGGGTAAGCAAGCGCTAGATTGGCATAAGCTACAACCTAGCAAAGGAAGAGCGCCCAGAATGGGCGGTCATGTTCCGATAAAAACAAAAGAAAAAGCCGGCGGCGTCATCACGACGCTGCCGGCAGCAGAAAGGGGCAAGAGTTACGGGGCGAACAAACCCGCCCAATATTTGTAAATTGGCGCTTGTCGCCCCGTAGTATTCCCTACCTTTGGAGTAAAGAATAGTGTGGGATAGCTGGTGGTTACCAGTATTTTGCGACTGGAGACTACCAAGCTTCGTTTACTTCCCTACCGATTGGCAGTTGGAAGGCATTCGGCTACAACTGGAGTTATAACCGCGTGCCTTCCAACTGCCGTGGTGTCGAGCAAGCGTGACATATGAGATTGGACCTCATGTGATGCTCTTGTTTGTGACAGTAGGGTGAACCCAAGTTAGAAATAAGGGGGATACTTCTAACTGGGATTGACCCTACCATCAACTTCTCGGCTTTATGGGGAGTAGGTGGAGGACTGAACTTTCAACGAACTGTACCTAATGTAGCACAAGAGGTTTTATAAGTCAAGACTCTTATGTTACATTACTCTACATCCCCTATTATCCCTTGGTAAAAGCATTAAACATGAATATGATGTAGTGTAATTACATAATCTAAGTGATGTATGTTGTAAATAAGTCAACATTTCTGCACAGAATTCAGCCTCGTTTAAACAAATAATTACTCGGTTATGTACTATCTATATGTTAAGTCAAATAATGATTGGCAAACAAAAAACTACACCGACGTTACTCGGCGTAATTCCTCGTAGAGCAATCCTAAACGAGCCCGAGCAGCTCCTTCACCTCACCGAGCTTAGCGTTGGCCAGCTCTGAGGCCCGCCACCAGCCATGCTCCAACGCCTCATCGATTTTATTGCTGCCGGGCTTCATCAGCTGGGAATGGGTGTGCTGAAGCGGCTCAAGCTCTTTGACGATTAAGTCGGCCAGCGCCTGCTTAAACTCCCCGTAGCCTTTGCCAGCGTACAGCTCCTGGAGTTCATCGATCGACTTCCCAGCCAGCATCGAGTGGATAGTCAGGAGGTTGGTGAGAGCCGGCTTGTCGGCACCGGCCTCAACCTGGCTCCCAGAGTCGGTCACGGCCCGTAGCACCTTCTTCTCAATCGTCTTGGGGTCGTCGGTTAGGTAGATGTTACCGCTCTCATCGGCGTCGGTCTTACTCATCTTCTTGGTCGGATCCTGGAGGTTCATAATGCGAGCCCCCTCCTTCTGAATCGTCGGCTGGGGAACCTTAAAGGTCTCACCGTGAACGTTGTTGAAGCGAGTGGCGATATCTCGCGTGAGCTCCACGTGCTGCTTCTGGTCTTCACCTACCGGTACCTCATCGGCGTCGTAGAGCAGGATGTCGGCCGCCATTAATACCGGGTAGTCGTAGAGGCCCACCAGCTGCCCGTCGCTCCCCTGCTTGCCCGACTTGTCCTTGAACTGCGTCATACGGTTCAGCTCACCCATGGTGGTGTAGTTATTGAGAATCCAGCAGAGCTCAGAATGAGCCGGCAGGGCGCTCTGAACGAAGATATACGAGTGACTCGGGTCAACGCCGGCAGCCATCAGCCAGGCCACGGTACTGCGGGTGTCGTGGCGGAGCTGGTCGGGGTCGGGACGTGCAGTGAGCGCGTGTAAGTTAGGTACGAAGAAGAAGTGCTCAACGTCGGCCTCACGGCTCATCGCCGACCAGCGCCGGATAGCTCCCAGATAGTTTCCTAGCGTTAGATCCCCGGTTGGCTTTACGCCCGATACGACTCGCTTCATGATGGCTCCCTCAGTTTGGGCTTATTATAGCGGTTATGATCTTCGCTGACCATTCCCGTGCCTTGCCCAAAGATGCTGCTAGCTTCAGTCGTCCTCGCGCGGCTTGTCCAGCACCAGCGGCTCTATCCCGGGCGCGGTGTCGGCGATCTTAACGACGTCCTTATCGATCTTCTTGAGCTCTTTGTGGGCCGCGTTGTAGTGGTTCACCGTGGTACCGAGTGAATTGCCGAGCTTCTGCATGAAGGTGTCGTAGGCAATGAGGTGCTGCCCCAAGAGGCCCACGTTCTTCTGGATCTCCTTGGCCTGTTCCTCGATCTGGAGGCTGCGCAACCCCTGCAAGACGGTCTGGAGATAGGCCATAAACGAGGTTGGCGAGACGATAATGACCTTCTTATCCCGGAAGGCGTACTCAATAAGATCGCGGGCGTTGGTCTGGAGGGTACCCACCTTGTTAATGAGTAGGTCGTAGTAGATGGCCTCGCTCGGGATGAACATGAAGGCAAAGTCCATCGTACCTTCGCTTGGGCGGATATATTTGGAAGTCTCATCGATCCGGTTCTTGAGGTCGGATTTAATCGCTTTAATGAGGTCGTCCTGCTTCCCCTTATCCTTCTCGTCCATCAGGCGGTTATAGTTCTCCAGCGAGAACTTGGAGTCGACTGGCAGCATCAGGCCACGATCGAGCTTAATGACGGCGTCCACGATCTCCCCGTCGGCAAACTTGTACTGGAGGCTAAAGCGCTCCGGCGGCAAGACGTTCTCCAATACGCTCTGGAGAAAGTACTCGCCCAAGACGCCGCGTTGCTTGGGATTCTGCAGCGTGTTCTGGAGTAATTTGAGCTCGTCGGTAATACCAAGTACTTGCTTATTACTCTCTTTTAGCTCGGTTAAGTCACGGGTGACCTCACCGATGAGCCGACTCGAGGCGGCAAACTGCTGCTGAATAGCGCTGCGCATACTCTCGCTACTCTTATCGAGCCGGTCGTTTAGAGTGGTATTTATCCCCTGCAGATCCTGCTTGATCATGCCAAAGGCCGCATCGTTAGTAAGATTGGCCTTCAGACTCTTCATCTGCCGATCGAAGAACCAGACGAGCAGGCCAAAGCCCACAATTACTACCACTAAGACGCCGCCTACGATGAGTGCTGTATTCATAAGCTCAAGTATATCAGCCCAACTCTTACCGAACAAGATGCGAACACTACCGTTCGATTTGTGCAGTTATTGTATTTAGGTCATTTTTATGCTATAATTACTAAATTCTTAGGTTTTTCCTACGACGTCCCGGAGGACTCCGTGTTGAAATTCAGTCTCAGGCGCAGCGCAGTCAGCCTAGCGGTTGCCTCGACGCTGCTCGCAGCCGGATCGATTGTGGCTCCTGCGGCCAATGCCGTCGTCACAGCTACAGCCACCAAGCTCAGCCTCACCTTCAGCTCGCCGTCCGCTCCTTGGACGCCGGCTCAGGTGCAGACGATGCAGGGCTGGGCCGCACAGGCCCTACCGCTCATCACCAAGGCCTACGGCCTGCCCATGCACAGCATCACGGTCAACGTGATCCAGGGCGGTACCGGCAGCTATGCTGGCGAGTACGACTCCAACTCAAATACCGCCTCTCTGGGATCCTTCAACGAGGATGTG
>JBBRTP010000043.1:0-6534 GCA_038244255.1 Candidatus Saccharimonadia bacterium | reverse complement strand
GATCGATCTCAAGGAACTTGACTTCATATTCTTCCATAATGAGCCTCCTTAGTTGACGTGCTTCTGGTGTACTGTCTGGTATTCGTAGAGTTCGCTCTCGCTGAACCAGTGAGCCACTTCAAGCATCGCCTCATCGGCGTCACCCGAGGCGTGAATGAGGTTGGGGATCGCGATACTCTTCTTATCGGCGTGATCGTAGCTCATGTGGGCGAAGTCACCACGGATGGTGCCCGGCTCGGCAGATTTGGGCTCGGTGGAGCCGACCATCTTGCGCACTAGTGACACGGCCTCGACGCCCTCTAATACGACCGCGATCACCGGGCCGCTCGTCATGAGAGCGAGGTTATTATCAAAGACCTCCTGGCCGCGACGACTCACCACCTTACCGATAGTCTCGTAGTGATGGTAGAAGTGGTCGGCTGTGGGACTCACCATCTTCATACCAATAATCTTTAAGCCCACTCGCTCGAAGCGGCTCATAATCTCCCCCACGACCCCGCGTTGTACGGCATCCGGCTTAAATATGATGAGAGTACGTTCCATTACTTGGCTCCTTTGGTGACTAATTCGCTAAACTTAGCGGCGGCGGCCTCAGGCTCAGGGGCAATGATGGCAAAGCGCAGGCTCTCGGGCGCCAGCATCTCGGTAGCAACCCGCTGAATGTCGGCGATGGTGACGGCCTCAATCTCGGCGATGGTCTCGTCCACGGTCTTTACCTTCCCCGTAAGCAACAGCTGCGTGCCAATACGATCGGCGATGGCGCTGTTACTCTCCAAACTCATCTCTAAACCCGCCCGGAGCTGCTGCTGCGCTTTGCGTAATTCGGCCTCGGCCACCGGCTCGTGGCGAATGCGCTCCAGCTCATTTAAGACCGACTCAAGCGCTTGATCGATCTTATCCAGATTTACCCCGGCGTAGACGTTAAAGATACCGGTATCGACGTAATTAGTGATATCACTATAGATAGTGTAGGCCAGCCCCTGGCGTTCACGCACCGTATCGAAGAGACGCGAGCTCATGCCCCGACCCAGTATGGCGCTGAGCACCTTAGAGGCCGTATCGCTGGCGTGATCGTAGGCATAGGCGCGCGATGCGACCACAAAGTGCGCCTGGGCCGTATCCTTCTGATGATTGGCCGCCAGATGCTCGGCCGGCTTGGCGCCGATGGGCACTACGCCGTCTAGATCCTGATGCTCGAGTGAGCCCATCGCCTCCTCAACCTGGCGCACGAAAGTATCATGGTCGACCCGGCCGGCGGCCGAGATCACCAGATTATTCGGTGCATAGTGGCGCTTCTGGTAAGCCACTATCTGCTCAACCGGGATCGAGTTAATGACCGCTTCGGTGCCGATAATCTCGCAGCCCAAAGGATTGTCCGGGAAGAGTAGCGGCGGCACGAGGGTGTACACGTAGCGGGCTGGATCGTCACGGTAGACGTTCATCTCCTCGATGATCACGCCGCGCTCACGGTCGACCTCGGCCGGGTCAAAGATGGGAGTCTTCATCATATCGGTGAGAATATCCACGGCCAGGGCGCCATGCTGAGCCGGCACCTTAATGAAGTACCAGGTGAGATCCTCCGAAGTAAAGGCATTATTATAACCACCGACCTCATCGATGGCCTCGGCGATGGCCTGAGCGGTCGGATACTTTGCGGTGCCCTTAAATAGCAGGTGTTCGAGAAAGTGCGAGACGCCGCCGTTAGCCTCGTACTGCTCGTAGCGACTCCCTACTCCCACCATGACATTTACGGTCAGGCTGCGCGCATCAGCGAGATCGGCAGTGACGATGCGCAGACCATTGGCCAGCTTGGTTTCAGAAACGGTCATAGAGGTCTCCTCGGATTTACGATTGAGTCGGCGTGGAATTACGGTGGCGTCTAATATACCAGATAACAGCCACAATAACGGCAACGGCAATAAATAGAGCGAACTGCGAGAAGACTTTCTCGATGACGTCTAGGTGGTCACTGAGGGCGTATCCTAGATACATCAGGCCGCCGGCCCAGATGGAGGCGCCAAGGGTGGCGTAGATGCCGAACTTAACGGGGTTCATCTTAGCGATGCCGGCCGGATAGCCTACATAGCCGTGGACGGCAGGCAGGCACAGGCCAAAGCAGACGAGTGCCCCTCCGTAGCGATCAAACGCCCGCTGAGCCGCATCGAGCTCGCGGCGGCGAAAACCCACATAGCCGCCATAGCGCTCCACTAGGCCGATGCCGCCGTAACGCGCGATGGAGTAGCTAATGGTGAGCCCGACCAGCTGGCCCAATACCGCCAGGCTAAAGGCCACCCAGAGATTAAATTGACCAGTCTTAACCCCCACACCAGCCAAAGGCAGTAAAATCTCCGACGGGATCGGGATACCTAGCGAGTTAATAGCCAGGCCTAAGGCGATACCGACCGGCCCGAGCGTATCAATGAGGCTATTGGCAATGTTTGCAACGACTGACATTAACTTAGCCCCAGCGCGAGAATGAGCACGCCCACCACCACGCGATAGCCCGCGAAGACGGCTAGACCGTGCTTACTCAGATAGTTTAAGAGGAATTTAATGGCAAAGTAGCCTGAGACGAAGGCCGAGACGATCCCCGCGACGTAGAGCCCCGGGACCTGTCCCATCTGATGAATGGTGCCACCACCAGCCAGAACCTTAAGCGTAGCTCCCGTGATGATGGGTGCCGAGAGTAGGAATGAGAAACGAGTAGCCGTAACCCGGTCGAGGCCCATTGCGCGACCGGTGGTGATGGTGATGCCCGACCGTGAGATGCCAGGGATCAGGGCGACCGCCTGGGCCACGCCCACCGCGAGGGCACGGGGCAGATTGATATGATCCATATCACGGCTCTGGCGCACTGTTGCATCCACCAAATACATCACGATGCCCACCCAGATGAGGTTTACGGCCACCACGGTGTTGGTGCGGAAGGTAGTCTCTACCAAATTCTGGATGGCGATGCCGGCCAGAATGCCAGGAACAGTGGCGACGGCTATGAGTAGTGCTAGACGGCGCTTGGGCCCGCCCATAAAGAAGTCATGAGCTAGCTCAATAAAATCACGGGCAAAGAAGATGTAGAGCGCTAGTAAAGTACCGACGTCCAATGCCGTGTCGAAGGCTAGGCCAGAGTATTGAAAGTGCAAGAAGTGACCCACGAGGATGAGGTGGCCCGATGATGATACGGGGATAAATTCGGTAAGGCCTTGGGTAATGCCTAAGATGATGGCGTCGACGAGCTGCATGAGCGTTATTATAGCTGGCTGGTGCCTTCCCCGCTATGGCTTAAGCTTATTGATCTGGTTGATCAGGGCGCGGGTGCGTAGATTGGAGGGCTCGATAGCGATGCCGAGGTTGGCCGAGCGTTGCGCCGCCGCAATGTTACCCTGCTTGAACTCGATGTTACCCTGGAGTGCCGCGAGATGTGCCACGCTCGAACGGACGGTTCTATCGGCGTTGCGATTGGTAATAACGCTCGCTGGATAATATCCGAGCATGTTGGCTGTGGTGACGAGCGCATCGGTAACATTTCCCTGCGCTGCCTGCACCGAGGCGAGATCATAGGCGTAATCGGGATGGTTAAACGGGTCTAGCAAGAGGGCTTCCTTAAAGGCCTTTCCGGCATCGGCCAGATTACCCTGCGCCCACAGTACCCTGCCCTCCAGCTGATGATGCTGGCCGTCCGACGGATCCTGCTGCTGTGCCATACGTGCGCGGTC
Organism: Candidatus Saccharimonadia bacterium; assembly: GCA_038244255.1. Taxonomy (GTDB): domain Bacteria; phylum Patescibacteriota; class Saccharimonadia; order UBA4664; family UBA4664; genus JBBRTP01. The sequence continues at coordinate 2,821 of JBBRTP010000043.1, read as the reverse complement.
CAGTGCCAGCGTGGCGGCAAGCTTGGCATCGGCACCGCCTCCTACCGCTACCGTGTAATAATCGATGCCCTCGGCACTGATGACATCCGGGTTATAGACGAGCCCGTGGTGCGCATTGGCAAAGTAAGCCGAGGCACTGGGGTAATCACCGTCGCTTTGGGCTATCACTCCCTTCTGTCGCCAGACATCACTCTGATAGAGGCTAATGAGTGGCACCATTACAAGCACCGCCACTAACAGCAGGCGCCAGGAGGCACGTTTAGGGTCTCGGTAACGCTGCTCGTAGAGGAGCCCGGCAAGAGTGGCGGCCAGGAGCAATAGTGTTGGATAGTGAGCGTCGATGTCGAGGCCAAAGTGGACTAAGAGCCCCACAAGTCCGAAGAAGAGCGGCAAGCCAGAGGCATCTCCGAGTAAACCACGAATGGCGCCCACCAGCACAATTCCGACTAGGACAATGAGCAGGCCAAAGCCTACGAGGCCGAGCTCAGCCAGCGTCTGGACGTAAATATTGTGAGCGTTTGTAGCGGCGCTCACGACCTTAATCTGGTACTGCGGGTGGACGTCGCCGAAAGTACCGGCCCCCGCCCCACCGAGTGGATTACGAAGCCAAATGGATGCGGCACTGTGAAGGTAATTGATGCGGTCCGAAAAACTACTCGACTCGCCAGCGGTGGCAGCCGCGAAGCGTGATCCCGGAGCCACAACCGTAACGGTTGATTTAGCGTTTTTGCCTTCATGATGATCAAATACCCGTAGCTGTATGAGACTAAGCGTCAATATACTGGCAAGCATAATAGTGAACAATAAATGTATCCAAAAGCGTAGTTTAGTGGGGCGGATAATCACAAAGAGCAGCGCAATTGGCAATAGTACGACGGTGGCACCACGGGAGTCGGTGAGGGTGAATGAGGCTAGCAGTGATGCGGCGACACCAATCCAAGACCAGTTCGACCGTTTGGCTTGGCCTAGGCGATCAATAGCTATGATGATGGCCGGTATCAGATAGGCCGCGGCCGGATTGGCCCAGTAGAACGAGCTGGTGAGGCGCTCATAATCGCCCGTAACATAGAGGTAGAGGCCATACCCACAGAAGGCCAAGGCCGAGGCAAGATACAGCTTAATCAAGCGATCGCGGCCGGTCTTCTCCCCCGCCAGACTGTAGCCCAGGCGGAACATCAGACCCATCGTGACGATGTTAACGACCCACAGTATGGTGGAGTAGCGATTAACGGTCCAAGTAAGCGACAGAGCGCCCCAGACGGTGAGTGCTAAATAAGTCCATACTAGCGGTCCGGCGGCCAGTCGGCGGACGGCCGGCTCGCGCCAGATAAACAGCGCGCCTACTAGCAAGGCGCCACCACCGATGAGGTGTGCCAAGGGCTCCTCGCCACCCGAAAACCACGGTGCCATGGCCACGGCGCCACACACGGCCAGTAGCCACACGATCACCGAACGCATTGGGTCTACCACCGCCTCTTTCATACCGCTTAGTGTATCAGACTCCGTTGCAATACCAGATGAGAACGACTATCATTGGCCTCGTCCATTCGTACCTACCTTAGGAGTCACCATGCCAACAGGCCAGAATGATCTCCCACGCGGAATCAAAAGAGCTATCGACGAAGAGCGCTGGGAGCGCGGCGAGACCACGCGGATTCTCGCCTCTCGGAGTGAACGTAATGCCGATGCGACCGCCAAGCTCCAAAACGAGCTCAGTCAGCTCACCAACACCTGGGTCGTGCTCAGTGGTTTGGCATCCATTTGTCGGCTCCTCAGCGGTCGTGGATTCCCCAACTGGGAGAGCCAGTCGAGGTTACTGCACGACGAACTAGTAGAGGTCACGCTGGCCAAGGTACACGCCCACGACGCCGGCTGCTGGGACCTCCAGGTCTGCAACACTAAGGGTCAAGAATTTGGCATCTGCATCCTGAAAGTCACGTTCCTTGCGCCGGCCGGTGCTCCCGAACCCTCAACGACCGCTGAGGCCGTCCTCACCGAAGGCTGAAGCCATCTCCCTCCCAATCCGCTCTGGCCCGCACTTGTGCGGGCCTTATCTATGGGCAAAGAAAGCAATTTGCCAATTCGAGCTCACTTATGATTGACAAATAGCTCAGAAACAGCTACTATCGCAAAACTTGTTTCTCCTCATGCAGATACTCGCGTACCTCTAAAAGAATGGAGCGGCCATGAACCGCAGTAAGGCCTTCAGCACCGCCTCGGCTCTCGTGGCCACCTCGTTGCTGGCTCTCTTTGTGCCGCCGGGATTCTCTGGCACAGCCGCAGCTAGTGGCATCACAGTGACGCCGGTGGCCGGCAATGGTACCGACAGCCCGGACATCACCAATGAGGTCCCCGCTACCAGCACCACGCTCTGGGGACCGAGTGACGTAGCTATCAGCCAGGGTCAGCTACTCATCGCTGACACCATCCATAACCAGATACGTTCGGTGGACGGACAGGGTGTCATTCACGCCTGGTTTGGCACTGGCGTAGCGCTCTGCGATACCGCCAACGTCTACCGGCCATCGGGACTTGCGACCAAGTCAGATGGCACCGTCTTTGTAAGCACGCAGTGCGGCACCATCCTGATGATTGCACCCGACCACACCGCATCCATCTTTGCCGGCAACCTCAGTGGCGGGATGTACAACCCGATGATTCTACCGGGGATGCTGGCCACCGATGCCTACTTGTCGCAGCCCGCCGGGCTCGATTATGACTCGGCATCCGACACGCTCTACATCGCCGACCAGGGATCCAGCCGTATTCTCAAGGTTACAGGCGGTGTCATATCAGTGGTCGCCGGCACCGGTACCAATGG
>JBBRTP010000042.1:0-6731 GCA_038244255.1 Candidatus Saccharimonadia bacterium | reverse complement strand
ATCATCTCGATCCTTATCATCTTTAATACTATCCGCATGGCCATCTTCACCCGACGCGATGAGATCGAGATTATGAAACTCGTCGGTGCAACCAAATGGTTCATTCGCGGACCATTCTTGTTTGAAGCGTCTCTCTACGGCATCATCGCCGCCTTTGTAGCCGCCGGGTTGGCCTATCTACTCTTATTGGGTGGGGGGCCGAAACTGGCCAATTACATCGATGTACAATCAGCCATCAATCTCTTCCAAACCTATCCGCTCGTGGTGATTGGCATTGAGCTCTTCCTTGGCATCCTCATAGGCACGTTCTCAAGCCTATTGGCAATGACTCGATATCTTAAGCTTTAGGCGTTATCAGCCCACGCCAACACCAGTCGAGTCAATAGCTCAAGCGGTTTGACATTACGGGTCTTAAAACGTATCATAAGAGTTACCTTGGAGGGGCAAGACCGATTCGTATTAAGCTCAAAAATCACCTACAGGCCTTCACCCGCGCGATTAGTGTGGTGGCGGTCTGTTCTGTATTAACGGGCACGGCTCTAGCTGATACCTTCGACGATCAGATAGCTGCGTTAAAGTCTCAGGCAAACCAGCAGCAAGCCGCTGCCAACTCTCTCCATGCTCAGGCCGACACCCTCCAGAACAAGGTGAACGCACTCCAGGCTCAGGCTAACGCTATCCAGTCGCAGATCAATCTGAATCAGGCCAAGTTCAACCAAGTATCGGCGCAGATTGCCGATGCCGAGGCCAAGATGGCCAAGGAGAAGCAGATACTGGCCAACAACCTCAAGGCGATGTATCTCGACAGCACCGTATCTCCCCTTGAGATGCTCGCCTCCAGCTCCAATCTCAGTGATTATTTTAATCAGCAGCAGTACCAGGACTCCATCAAAGACAAGATTCAGAGTTCGCTAACCTCCATCGAGACCCTTAAAAAGCAACTCGACGACCAGAAGACTCAGATTGCCCAGATATTACAGGACGAAAAAGGCCAGCAGCAGCAGGTGGCGGTTCTCAACCAGCAAGCTCAGGATCTTCTAAGTAGCACCCGTGGCCAAGAAGCCGCCTATGCGCAACAAGTTTCCAGCAGCAACGCCAAGATCTCCTCGCTCAAGGCGCAGCAGTGGGCCGCCATCGCGGCAGCATCTCACAGTGTTAATTACGGCTCCGGTGGCAGCGGCTGTGGTGGTTATCCGGCCGGTTGGTGTAATGCTGGTCAAGATACCCTCGTCGACTCATGGGGTATGTTTAACCGCGAATGCGTCTCCTACGCTGCTTGGGCGGCCACGGCCCGCTTCGGCCACTACGTCCCGTACTGGGGTGGCCGTGGAAACGCCAATCAATGGCCAGGTAACGCTCGCGCCGCCGGTATCCCTGTCGATGGCTCGCCACGGGTCGGTGACGTCGCCATCTATCTGGGCGGCTACTACGGCCACGCGATGATCGTGGAACAGGTCAAGGGTTCCACCGTCATCGTCTCTAGCTTCAACGGCGATGGTACCGGCCGCTTCGCCTACTCCGAGTGGTCAACCTCGGCCCTCTTGTTCCTCCATTTCCATTAGTATCTATTTACCCCGGGGCATAAGCCGACATTCGGTTACGTGCCCTTTAATGTCTAGGAGCCAATCTCTTGAATAAATCAGCCCTGCCTAAAATCTATCTTCGTCAGCTGGCAATTATCCCTGTTGTACTTATTCTGATGGCCGGCTCCTTCTTTGCCGGCGATGCTCTGCATGGCGACTTTTCCAATCCGTTCGTTCGAACCACTCAGAAACTCGACTTTAGCGGCTTGAATGACATCTACGGCCTCATGCAACGCGATTTCGATGGCACCATTACTAACCAAGGCGCCATCGATGGGGCCAAGGCCGGACTCGTTTCCGCTGGCGGTGATCCCTACACCACCTTCTTAACCGCCGCGCAGGCTAAAGATTTAAGTGACCAGCTCAATGGAAAACTCTCCGGCATCGGCGCGCAGATCGGGATTAAGAACAATTACCTCACCGTCATTGCGCCAATTGCTAGCTCACCAGCCGAGAAGGCGGGCTTACGATCGGGTGACATCATCGCCCAGATCAACGGCGAGACGAGCGCTGGCCTCAGTGTCGATACCGCTGTGGGCAAGATTCGTGGCAAAGCCGGTACTACCGTCACGCTTAAACTCGTCCGTGGCACCACGCCTGCCTTTGATGTCACCATCACCCGCGCCGATATTAGCGTCCCGAGTGTGACGTGGAGCTTAAAGAGCGCAAAAATTGGCTATATCCAGATCTCGACGTTTGGTTCCGATACGACTAGCCTGATTGATAAAGCCGCGGCCGAGTTGCAGAGCCGTGGCGCCACCAAGATTATTCTCGATCTGCGAAATAACGGCGGGGGATATCTGGACGCTGGAGTGGCCGTGGCAACCGAGTTCCTGCCTCAGGGTAAACTCATCGTCGAAGAGCGCACCGGTGGCAAATCTACCAATAAAAACAGCTCAGCCGGCGGTGGACGCCTTGTGGGATTGCCAACCATCGTGCTCGTTAATGGTGGCTCGGCTTCGGCCTCCGAGATTGTTTCGGGGGCTCTGCACGATAACAACGTCGCCAAGCTGGTAGGGGAAAAGACCTTCGGTAAAGGCAGCGTTCAGGAGATCAAAGACCTGCCCGGTGGTGCTCAAATTAAGATTACCATTGCCCACTGGTACACTCCGGCCGGCATCAACATCAACAAGGAGGGGATTAAGCCGGACGTTACGATCGGTCTCACCACCGAAGACTATAACGCCAGCCGTGACCCTCAGCTCGATAAGGCCATCCAGCTCCTGCAATAATAACCCGCTTGCCTGGCTTCAGATGCTAGCGTATGATTAACAGCATTAGTGGTATCAGGATCCGCCGCTACACTAGTAGTGGTGCGGTATTACTGTGTGGAAGGAGCGCGTGTGGCAGGGGAAAATCAAACGAAGTATATCTTTGTCACAGGGGGAGTCCTTTCGGGACTCGGCAAAGGCATCACCGCCGCGTCGCTAGGAACCATCCTTAAAGCCCGCGGTTTCTCTGTAAATATCCAGAAATGCGACCCCTACTTAAACACCGACGCCGGAACCTTAAATCCGGCTGAGCATGGCGAAGTCTATGTAACACGCGACGGCGCCGAGACCGATCTCGACCTCGGTCACTACGAACGTTTTCTTGATGAGGAGCTCGGGCGCGCCAGTTCGCTAATGAACGGTAAGATCTACGCCAAGGTCATTGCCGAGGAGCGGGCCGGCAAGTATCTCGGCAAGACTGTCCAGATAATCCCTCACATCACTACTGAGATTCAGAACCAAATCCAGGCCGCTGGGAGGGGCTTTGATATCCACATCGTCGAGATCGGTGGCACCGTGGGTGACATCGAATCACTGGCTTTTCTGGAAGCCCTCCGCCAGTTCCGTCGCAAAGTTGGTGCCGCCAACACACTCTACATGCACCTCGTCTATTTGCCCTATCTAGAGGCCAGTCATGAGATGAAGACCAAGCCAGCCCAGAATACTATCCGCGATCTGCGGGAAGCCGGTATCCAGCCCGAGGTCATTATTGCGCGCGCCGAACGACCTATTAGCAAATCAGTCATGAATAAATTGAGCCTCTTCTGCGACGTCGACGAGGGCGGTATTATTGCTCTACCAACGGTTAAAACAGTTTATGAGGTGCCACTGATTCTCGAGGAGGCCGGTCTGGCCGAATATGTCTCGAAGCACCTTGGGCTCAAAACCCGTAAACCAAAGCTTGAGAGCTGGCAGCGCCTGGTTGAACTCATCAAGCACCCAGATCATCGGACCTTAAAGATTGGGGTCGTAGCTAAATACATGGACAATGAAGACACCTATATGAGCGTGTTTGAGGCCATTAAGGCGGCCGGCTGGGCCAACCGAGTGCGACCGGAGATTTGCTGGATTGACGCCGAGAAACTCGAGAATGACGAGAGTGGCCAGATGCTCAGTGGCTACGACGGACTGGTGGTGCCTGGTGGCTTCGGCTCACGCGGTGTGGAGGGCAAGATTAACGCCGCCACCTACGCCATGGAGCACAAGGTGCCATACCTGGGTCTCTGTCTCGGTCTTCAGACCGCCGTGGTCGCGATAGCTCGTAGCATAGGCCTCGAGAACGCCAATACCACCGAGGTCAATCCAGATACCCCACATCCGGTCATCGACATCATGGAGAGCCAACGCGACATTGAATCCAAGGGTGGGACGATGCGCCTCGGGAACTATCCGTGTCATCTCGACCCGAAGTCAATCTCGGCTAAAGCCTACGGAACTAAGAAGATCGTGGAGCGCCACCGCCACCGCTGGGAGTTTAATAATGCCTACCGCGATGAGCTAGAAGCCGCCGGATTGCGGCTGGCCGGACTATCGCCCGATGGTCGTCTGGTGGAGATAGTTGAGCTCGATGGTCATCCTTACTTCGTCGCGAGCCAGTTCCATCCCGAATTTAAGTCGCGGCCTAACGCCCCGCACCCACTCTTTAACGCCTTCGTACAGACGGCAATCGCCTTACGAGCTCGCCGAGAGAGTAACGAACGTAGTATAGTAAAAACATGAGCACTACACCCGATACCTATCCCGTTCCGCAGCCTGCCGCCACACCGAAGCCGCGCGTCCTGCTCGTCGAAGATGATCTGGCACTAGCCACAGCCTATATCGTGAGAATGAAGGCCGAGAACTTCGATGTTCGTCACTGCCCGAATGGCGAAGAGGCCATCCAGGTTGCCCTCGATTACCATCCTGATCTCATCGTGCTTGATATTATGATGCCACGGATATCGGGCTTCGACGTACTCGATATCCTGCGTAACACCCCGGAGACGGCCCATACCAAAATTATTATCTTAACGGCCTTGTCTCAGCCGGCCGATATGGCTAGAGCCAAAGAGCTGGGTGCCGATGAGTTCTTGGTAAAGTCTCAGGCAGTTCTGTCTGATGTCATCAAACGTATGCGGTTCCACTTAGGACTACCAGAGACCCCTCCAGATCAGCTCGTTTAGCCCGATCATCAAATGAAAGACCCCCAATCGGGGGTCTTTCATTTGATGATCTAGATTATTTGGCCAGGTCGACTGAGACGATCGTGCGTCGTACCTTGGTGCCCGTAAACTTCTGAATCTGACGAGTCGTAAAGCTTACCACGCCGTCGCGCAGAGCAAACAGCGTGTGGTCGACACCGACGCCCACGCCAACGCCAGCTTCCATACGCGTACCACGCTGACGAACGATGATATTTCCGTTACGTACAAACTGACCCCCAAAGCGCTTAACACCGAGCCGTTGTCCGGCGCTATCGCGTAGGTTATGGGCAGTACCGCCGGCTTTTGTGTGTGCCATAGCTTACATCTTTCTTAATAACAATAATTGCCGCCCCACGATTTGATCGTCCCGTGCGTAAAGCAGGGGTGAGTGTGCGTGCTTCAAAACCTTAACAGTGTAGCCTAAACGAGGGAGATCGTCAACCAGTCCGAGGTAGCGCCAGCCCTGTTTGGTGCGCCAGGCAGGGACGCAGAGCGCCACATCGGCCCCGGTTGGTAGTTGGGTAGACCAATTTCGTAAGGCGGCACGGTAGAGTTCGCCAAGCTCCATGCGCAAATCATCTAACTTGGCCGACGGATCCGACGTGAGATTCGGACCAAGATAACCCTCGCTCACGATGGCGACAGAACCGGCCGCGAGACGTACCTCGCGCGCATCGGCTACCTCGGCCTTCCAATCCGGAAGGTTCATTGTGACCTGTTCGCTAAGCCACGTTAGATTCTGCGTGGTAGCCTCAACCATATCCGGTGCGAGGTCCGATCCCACCGCGGTTCGACCCATGAGTAGCGACTCTTGTAGTACTACACCAGTCCCACAGAACGGGTCGATGACCACATCTGATCGAGTCGAATTTATCAGTATTTGCGCGAGTTTGGGCGGCAGCATGCCCACTTTCGCGCTCCGCGCGGGTCGGCCGTAATCACGTTTACTGTACCAATCAATATCCTGGATCTGTTCGGTGACTGAAATCACCATACGCGACTTATCTATCACCACCACAAGCTCAAAGCCATCCTCGATGACGCGATTATGTTTCAGCTGAGCCACCGAGACATCAGAACCCTTAGTAGGGGCAATCAGTCGAACCGGACCAGCCGTTTTGAGCAACTTTTTGAGGCTGAGACCAGCCGCGGTCGCCGCCAGCGTCGTAACCCGAGATCCGTAGACACTAACAGCAAAGGGGCGCTTGGACTCGCTCTGCGGAAGCAACGCCAGGTCGATCGGCAGCACCTGAAGCTCGGTTGGAGCACCATCATAGATGATGCGTCCAAGCTTAATTACGCCACCCAGCTTGGCTACATCAGCGGACTGCTGAAGCAGCACAAACTCGCGGCCGAACGGCTCCAGTGCCGCGTCACCCAATAGCGATTCGAGCTCAACAAGGCCAAGTTCAGGCTGACGCCCAAGGAGAACGAGGTGGGAAAAGTTACTCATATCTAGCATATTGTACCGCGAAGTGTATGATAGACGCTATCGAGAGGGACTCGGCGCGCAATCTGTTGACATCCCGCTTATGGTTTATCACAATAGAGTCATGAGGTGCGTAATCACCAGTTGGGGCGTCTTCACCGGACCAAACGCCACGACTATGCGCACTCGCATGGCTCCCGTCTACGTATGAGGTAGACGGGCTTTTTGATATTGGTCCCGACAGAGAGGATACCGGATGAGTCTT
>JBBRTP010000041.1:0-6769 GCA_038244255.1 Candidatus Saccharimonadia bacterium | reverse complement strand
CTAATAATTCCTTGTGCGTAAAGCCCTTCTTCACCAGAAAATCGGTGAGCGCGTTCCAGGAGTCCGGCGCGTAGCCAATCTGGAAATCCCGTACTGTCTCGCGCGTGAGTTTGCGTTTTTTAATGACGTAATCGAGGGCGTTCGGATTCTTCATGAGTGAGGCCTGAAAGTACTTTACCGCCAGCTCATGCGCCTCGAGCAGACGCGCTCGACGACGATTCAGCTCGGCGCTCTCACCCTTACGCATCTTGAGCTCAACTCCAGCCTGGCGAGCCAGCTTCTCGAGCGCTTCGCGGAACTCGAGCCCCTCCATCTTCATCACAAAGCTAAAGATATCGCCGCCCTCATTGCAACCAAAACAGTGATAGATCCCCCGATCCGGGCTCACCATGAAGCTGGCACTCTTCTCCTGGTGGAACGGGCACGGCGCTTTGAGATTACGGCCGGCCTGCTTCAACGGCAGATACTGCCCCACCACTTCGGCGATCTCGAGCCGATTCTTAATCTCCGCCACTTCATCCATGCCACTCATTATACCCGGTATCTCATAATGCGAACAAAAAGCGAAACGTCAAACGGCCCCCTAAGGGGCCGTGGCTCACCATGATGATCATAGTGACAAAGGTGGCTGAGTGCGATGCCGTCTGGCATCGCGACCGGCACGGGTATTCGCGCCCGGCGTCTTCTGATCAAGGTGCTCGGGAAACCAGCACAGCTTGTACCGGCAGACGTGGTCAATGTGATTGCCGCCAGTGATACTCTCCTTGAAGACCGTGTAAGCGATCACATGGAGACCAAGGTTGCGACTGATCGGCTTCTTCACCCACGCGTGGGCGTAGCCGTTTCGCGGATTCACGTACAGGTCGCTGACCCAATGTCCCCATTCGTCGACTCTCGATCGCTCGAACGCCAGCATAATGGCGTCGAAGAAGCCATCTACCAACGTGAACTCGCTGCTAAGAAAGAGCCGCTGTCGCTTATTGAACAGGCGACGAGACTCCGCCACCGTGGGCAAAATCTCGCCGTTGTGAGTGATGAAGCGCCCGTCGGGGAGGCGCGTGAGTTCGTCCTTCATCGCGCCTCCTGGACCGGACATGGGGGCGGCCAAATTGCCGCCCCCAATGTGAGTTGGAGCCTCAGCGACCCCGTACCCTCGAGGGGTCGCCGCCGGCATCGCGGAGACGCTTCTCCGCGATCTCTCGATCACGCTTGAAGCCACCGGGATCTTTGCCGCGATCGAGATACAAGTTCTCCTTGGTCCTAGCATCTTTGAGACGCTCTTCCGCGTCGATTTGCTCATTCGATCTGACCAATTTGATCAGCCACCCTTGATAGGTACAATTCGCAGGACCATCCCGCGAGACATCTTTATACCACTTTGAGCGTAGCCGTACAATACTCGGACCGATAAATCCTAACCCCGTCACGTCAGGCTGAACTCGTTGCAGTATCTCTTAGCTGAAACAGATACCACCAATAATAGATCCTAAAAGTAGAAGCGCCCCACTTGTGCGGGGCTTTCGCTTCAGTATGACTGAGGGGGTTAAGGATGGCAAAGAAAAGCCCCTCGCCAGCGAGGGGTCAGCCGGTATCGGCGACGAGGGTTAGGAGGGGTAGGTGCTGGAGCTCGATGTGGATACGGCTGCTGTGACTCCCATGAGCGCAGATGATGCCGTTCTCGATCGGTCGGCCATCGGTACACCGACCCGTGAAGGTGGCGTGCGGCCAGATGATCGACATGCTAGCGCTGAGGATTCGGACGTAAATCTCTTCGCCGGTATCCGCCCGGCGAAAGCCGATTAACACCGACGATCGGCCACGAGCCTTGACGACATCTTCGGGAGTCGGACCGGTCCATTCGGGTAGGCCGGTGTGCCGACAGGCTTCGGACATGTGCAACTCCCTTCGCTTGAAGTAGGAGGATTAATCACATCATACTGCTTACGCTTATAAGAACAAGGGCTAGCCGAGATTACTCCAAGATAGGTTGGGCTTAAAACGCTCGATGAGCTTGGCGGTCTGGCCAACGGTGCGCTCGGCGAGCGGTTTGGTCGCAAAGATCTCGATGACCCTCAGGCTGTGGCCGTCGATGCCGTAGGTAGCCGCCGTGCCGGTTCGTTCCACTATCTGAATTAAATCGGCCTCGACTCTGTCTTTCTCGTCCTCGGTGACCCCGGTGCGTAGCTCGATGCCATCGAGCCGACCATCCGTCACAAATGGCTCCAGCATGGGGAGTGGAATTTCATCGGCAATAGTGGGCCAGTGTGCCAATATAGCGATGCCACCGGCGTCGCGGATGAGCTTCACACTGTCGTCCATATCGGCCCAGTAGCCGTAGTCCACGTACACATTATCCAGATAGGCATCATCCGAGAGGAATAGTCGAAACGGGTGATCGCGCACCGGGCCGTCGAGCAGGCGCATATAGGCCATGGCCACCTCAGGGTCTTCTAGCGCTTCCTCGGCCATCTGACGGCGCAAGCGGTCCATAACGGTCTCGTAACGTGGAGAACGCTCGAGGGCACGCGAAATGTTACGCCGCCCCACGGCTTCGCCGCCTGAATCGGCCAGGCAATCCTCCACCGTGATATCAAAGCCAATCGAGCGCAAGTTGGTCACCATCTGTTCCATCCGAATAGTACGAGCCTCTACCGCCTTGGCGCAATGTGATGCGAGCGCCGTATTGGTCGGGTCCACAAAGAGTCCCAGAATATGGAAGAGTTGCGCTGCTCCTCCACCTAACTCTTTGGGCATGCCGCTTGAAAGTTCTACGCCGGCCAGCCACTTTACCGGGCCCGTATACTCACGCAGCTGGGTGATTGTCTCCTCTGATGGCAGCACGTCATGGTCAGTAAAGGCCATCACGCCGTAATGGTTCGTTTGGGCTACGCGCAGTAGTTCGAGGTAGTCGACTGGGCCGTCGGAAGCAGTGGTGTGGTTATGAAGTGATTCGTACATTAAAGATTACTCCAGGTAGTATCCGGCTTAAATCGATCAAGCAGCAGCTTCGTCTGGCCCATCGAGCGGTTGGCCTGGCCCGAATCTTTAAAGATCTGAAAGTCCTTCTCATAATGCGCGTCTATTCCCATGACTTGAGCGTAGTCGTGGCTCGTCGCCAACTCGACCAAGTAATTGATCGGCTCGCTAAAGTCCTCGTCCCCGGTCTGAACGTTAAAGACCGCCGTCTCCACGCCATCGAGACGCTTCTCGGCCAGGAGCTTCTCCAGCACCTCGCGGGTCACCTTTTCTTCGTGGAAGTACCAGTGGGCGATGATGGCGATGCCACCGGCGTCGCGAATGAGCTTTACCGCAGTGTCGAAGTCGACCATGGCGTTGCCGAGGGTATCCTGCGGCATGGGTATAAACGAGCTCGCTTTCATAAAGAGGACATAAGGATACTGCACCGGCCCACTCGCCATCATCTTGGTATAGCGTTTCTCGACCTCAGGATCGGTCCCGGCGGCTGTCTCCATCTTAAGCCTGAGCTGCTCGATGAGGGCCTCATTCTCGGGCTTGGCACGGAGCGTCTTCACAACGTGAAATGAGCCGGGCGCGCTAATGCCGGCGACGGCCAGACACTCCTCATCGGTAATACTAAAACCAAGCTCCTGGAGCTGCTTGATCTGGCGACGCATGTGCACATAGCGGCTCTCGCTAAGCTCACTCAAATACTGCTTCAAACTCGTCTCTTCGGGATCACAAAAGTAGCCGAGGATATGCAGATTACCCTTCGAGTTACCGCCCAGATCGGACGGCAGGCCGCATGAGAGCTCGACGCCCAGGAGCCATTTGACCGGCCCAGCGTAGGCACGGAGTTCGGCCATGGTCGCCGCACTCGGATACACGTCGTGATCGGTAAAGGCCACCACGCTAAAGCCAGCGGCCTCGGCCGAGGCGAGTACCTCGAGGTGAGTCTGTGAGCCGTCCGAGATGAGGGTATGGTTGTGGAGCGATTCGTACATTAACGATCCTTTATGCGGTAAACGAACTTAAGTCCCGACCAATCGTCGGTCAGAGCAGCAACTTTAACATCGACGAGCCCGGCGGCCAAGCCGCTCGAACGGATCAGGTTCTCGTCGATGCCGGCTTGCAGCGGCGAGGTGCGCTTGGCCCAAGCGAGCCAGAGCATGCCGGTGGACTTGAGGTGGCTCACCATGTTGGGCAGTACCGCCTCGAGTTGCTCGCGGCTGGTGATAAAGACCAGAATAAAATCAAACGGCACGCCCGAAACACGCGTCAGAAGTGGCGGCTCAGGGCGGCTCGCGAGCTCCGCTCGAACGGGCTCGGGCATGCGAACAGCGGCCGTTCTGAGGCCGGGCTTGAGGCCGAGTTTATCGGCTAAATTACGTTGTGAGTATCCTGCCATGAGATCTATCCTATCACTTTGCGAGGCGGTAGGTCTCGCCAGAACCTTCAATAAAACCCTCGGATTCGAGTGCCGCGAGGGCGACGGCGAAGCGATCGTCCACGATATCGAGTGGCAACGGCACTCGATCATGCGTAAGTTCGAGTGACGCTTGCGACAGTCTGTCACCCTGAGCCTGTCGAAGGGACTGACTGGGCTGGACAGGTCCCTCGACGTTGCTCGGGATGACGATAGATTCCGGAAAGCATTCATGAATAGATACACGCCGAATATTGGTCTCAATCTCACCGAGCGTAGTCATTACTTTGCCACCAGATCGTACGAGTGATCGATGAGCTCGCGGATCAAATCATCCGGCAGCTTGCCCTTGAGATCGAGCGTGTTCCAGTGGGCCTTATTCATGTGATAGCCAGGCGTAATCTCGGGATGCTCTTGGCGCAGGATGATTGCGCGGGTGGGGTCGCATTTGAGATTGATACTCACCGGACTTGCCGTAGCCGGCGTTAAGGCAAACATCTTCCCGTGAACCTTAAAGACCGTGGCATCGGGGCCAAATGGGTACGTCTCCTCGGCTCCGAGCTTCTCTAGGCAATATGCCGCGACGTCGATCACTTCTTGGGGTCAAACTTGAGTGAAACTGAGTTTATGCAGTAGCGCTGGCCACCCTTATCAGCCGGGCCATCGGGGAAGAGGTGGCCCAGATGTGCCCCGCAATTGCTGCAGCTGACCTCAGTGCGAGCCATACCGAGCGTATTGTCCGCGTGAAGCTCTACCTTGCCATTGGCTGCCACGTCGTAGAAGCTGGGCCAGCCCGAGCCACTCTCGAACTTGGTCTCACTCATAAAGAGATCCTGCCCGCAGGCCACGCAGCGATAGACGCCGTCGTCATGGTTATCCACGTAAACACCCGTCCAGGGCGCGTCAGTTCCCTTCTGCCTCGTCACTCGGTACTGCTCCGGCGTGAGCTTCTCTTTCCAATACTCTTCCGGTTTAGATTTTAGGTCTTCGCTCATGATTTGGCCTTTCGATTAGCTTGGGATGTTTCTACCACATTAATATACGATTCTACGCTGATACGCCTGAGGATCTCACCGATCTGTTCCAATGGCAACTCGTCTACCGACTTAAAGTTAATGCAGCCCTTACCCATCTTAAGTTTCTTACCGCCGGACAGGAGTAGCTCCAGCAACTCCGGTACTGCGTAGACCCCCACTAAATGGAGGCTGATATAGTTCTTTTGGCTGACAAGGGCTGCCATCATCATCGGTCTCTTGTTGTAGGTATCGGGGTAGATGGTGAGAGGAATCTCCCAAGCTATCATTCCCCGGTCCATTACTTCGACGTAGCCCGGCCGCAGATTGGCGTTCACAACCTCACGCACGGCCTCAATATCACCCCGGCGATCATCCGGCAGCTCGTCTAGATAGGCTTCGACGGTCTTGGCCTTGGAACTAGCCATGAAACGCTCCTCGTTTACACTATTCTACTAGAATTTATAGATATAGATCGTGCGAGCTATCAGGGCGGCATGGTCAACCTTAATCGTTTGCTCGGGCCGGCGCTGCGTGAACGGATAATCGACCGAGATAACCATTGAACCTGTTTTGAGCTCACGTTCGAGCTTAGGCAACAGACTATTGACGACACGCGGGCCCAGATACATAAAGACGCGATCGGCCTTAGTGAGGTCGGATTCAGCGATATCGGCATGGTGATACTCGCCCGTGCCGAGGAGCCGAGAGATCCATATGAGGACCCGATTATTCTCCACGCCTATCGAGCGCGCGCCCGCACGACTAGCCGCACGGACCACCCGGCCGGTGCCGCTACCCAGATCGTAGAAGCTTAAACCTGGCTCCAGATCGGCCGCTTGCATGACAGCCGCCAGCGTATCACGCGGCAGAAGCACAATCGGCACTTCATTGCGCAGGGATGATAGTAGGAGCACACTTACGGCCACGCCTACGGTGAGCATGATGATAATTGCGATGACGAGTAGCCAGATCATGGCCTTATTGTACGCGGTTCGGGGGCGTTCAGGCATGAAGAAGGGGCGCTCCTTCAGTAGTTACTTTCGTAAAAATTGAATTTGCGCCCCTGCGGGGCGGAGGGCCAAGGATCGAAATCCAAGGCCCTCCAAGCCCCTAGGGACCGAAGTCCTAGCTCTGCAACTCCCCGAGCACCGGCGCCGCCCACCTGCTGCCGCGGCCGCCGACCCAGCCGGCGCCGAACTCGGCCCTGCGGCCGCCGCGGTACCAGCCCACGCCCAGAGCGCACGGCCTGGAGTAGCCGGGAACCGTCACGACGGTGCCGGGCATGTCCGAGTACGGGAGGTTCTCACCGTCCTGCTCCATGAAGAGCTGGGTGAGAACACCGTAGATGGAGATGACCTCGAGCTGGGCG
>JBBRTP010000040.1:0-6789 GCA_038244255.1 Candidatus Saccharimonadia bacterium | reverse complement strand
GATGGTCAGGATCTCTTGCAGGGTGTGAGCGGCGCCGTAGGCCTCGAGAGCCCAGACCTCCATCTCACCGAAACGCTGTCCGCCCATCTGCGCTTTACCACCGAGCGGCTGCTGGGTGACCATGGCGTAGGGACCGGTCGAACGAGCGTGAATCTTATCATCAACCATGTGTTGAAGCTTTAGCATGTACTTGTAGCCAACCGTGGTGCGCTCCTGGAAGGGCTCACCAGTCTGGCCGTCGTAGAGCTGAGTCTTGCCGTCTTCGGGGAGACCGGCCTTCTTAAGCTCACCCTTGATCTGCTCGATGGTTACACCATCAAAGACGGGAGATGCGACCGTGTAGCCGAGAGTCGTCGCGGCCCAACCAAGGTGGGTCTCAAAGATCTGACCGATGTTCATACGCTTACCCACACCGAGCGGGTTCAAGCAGATATCCACCGGGGTACCATCTTCAAGGTACGGCATGTCCTCCACGGGGAGGATACGGGCGATGACGCCCTTGTTTCCGTGACGTCCGGCCATCTTGTCGCCGACCGAGATCTTGCGCATCTGAGCTACCGACACATGGTACTGCTCAATGACACCGGCCTGGAGCTCGTCACCGTTCTCTCGGCTAAAGAGCTTCACGCCCACTACCTTGCCACGCTCGCCGTTGGGCAAACGGAGGCTGGTGTCCTTAACGTCTCTGGCCTTCTCGCCAAAGATGGCGCGCAGTAACTTCTCTTCTGAGCTGAGCTCCTGCTCACCCTTGGGCGTAATCTTGCCCACCAGGATGTCACCGGCGGTGACTTCGGCGCCAATGCGCACGATGCCACGCTCGTCGAGGTCTTTAAGACTATCTTCAGATACGTTGGGAATATCACGCGTGACTACCTCCGGACCGAGCTTCGTATCGCGGACGTCCACGGTGTGCGTCTCGATATGAATCGAGGTGTAGCGGTCGTCGTGCACTAGGCGGGACGACAGGACGATGGCATCTTCGAAGTTGAAGCCGTGCCAGTTCATGAAGGCGACGAGAACGTTCTGGCCCAAGGCCAGCTCGCCCATATCGGTCGACATACCGTCGACTAGGATGTCGCCCTTCTTTACGGTGTCACCGGCTTTTACAACGGCCTTCTGGTGAATCGAGGTTCCCACGTTACTGCGGGCAAAGTTCAACAGTTCATAGGTCTTCTTGTCACCGTTCTTATAAGTGACACTAACCTCGCGGGCAGTGGCAGAGTCGACGACGCCGTCGTGCTCAGCGAGGAAGATCTGGGCTGAGTCGCGGGCGACAGTGGCCTCCATGCCGGTACCGACCACGGGGGCCTGTGGCTTAATGAGCGCTACGGCCTGCTTCTGCATGTTGGCACCCATGAGGGCGCGCTTAGCGTTGTCGTGCTCCACGAACGGAATGAGCGCAGCCGAAACCGAGACGATCTGCTTACTTGAAACATCCATGTAGTCGACCTGGTTAGCGTCGACTTCCTCGGCCTCACCAGCGATACGAGCCGGGACACGGGAGTTTACGAAGTAGCCCTGCTCATCGAGCTCGACGCCGGCCTCAGTGATAACCTTGTTCTCTTCATCGGAAGCATCAAGGTAGGCGACATCAGCGGTGACGCGTGCCTTACCCTTGGCGTCTTTTTCGACGATGCGGTACGGCGTCTCGATAAAGCCATACTCATTGACCGCGGCAAAGGTTGATAGATTGGATACGAGTCCAATGTTTGGACCTTCCGGCGTCTCAATCGGGCAGAGACGGCCGTAGTGCGTCTTGTGTACGTCGCGAACTTCAAAACCAGCGCGCTCACGCGAGAGACCACCCGGACCCATGGCGTTTAAGCGGCGCTTGTGCACCACTTCGTCGAGCGGGTTAATCTGACTCATAAATTGCGACAGCTGTGAGCTGGCAAAGAACTCGCGCACACTAGCCACAATCGGGCGAACGTTGACGAGCTGACCAGGAGTCACCGTCTCGACGTCATAGACACTCATGCGGTCTTTAACGATGCGCTCCATACGAGCCAGGCCGATGCGGAACTTACTCTGCATCAGCTCGCCGACCATCTTGAGGCGACGGTTGGCGAGGTTATCGATGTCATCCGGAGCACCGTTGCCGTTGTTTAGGCTAATGATCTCGTTGACGATGGCCACCAGGTCCTCACGTCGGAGGACGCGGTTCTCCACGATGTTTGCAACGTCGAGGCCGAGACGCTTGTTTAGCTTATAACGACCAACCTTACTAAAGTCGTAGCGCTTAAAGTCAAAGAACATGCTCTCAATGAGACTCTTGGAGTTCTCGGTGGTGGCGAGATCGCCCGGTCGAATACGGCGGTAGACTTCCATGAGGGCCTCGCCGACGGTTGAGCTAGCGTCCTTTTCGAGAGTTGCCTCGATGTACTTGACCTCGCCGACGTCACTGGCCTTAAAGAGGGCGGTAATCTCGGCGTCGGTAGCATAACCAAAGGCCCGAAGCAGCGTGGTAATAGGTAGCTTGCGCTTGCGATCGATCTTCACCGAGATAACACCACCGGCCGAGGTATCAAGCTCGAGCCAAGCGCCGCGGCTAGGGATGACCTTGGCGCCATAGAGCTCGCCCACGGCTACGCGTTCAGAGGTAAAGAATACGCCGGGTGAACGAACGAGCTGGCTCACTACGACGCGCTCGGCGCCGTTAATGACAAAGGTACCGCGCTCGGTCATCCATGGGTAATCACCCAGAAAGATCTCCTGCTCACGGACCTCACCGGTCTCCTTGTTCACGAGCTCGGCCTTGGCCTTTAGCGGGACTTCAAACGATGAGTTCTTGGATTTAGCGGTCTTCTCGTCGTATTTGGGCTCCTCAAAGTGGAAGTCGCGTAGATACAACGCGAGGCTCTTGCCAGTGAAATCCTCGATGGGATTAATTTCGGCAAAGAGCTCATTGAGACCTTCGGTTACGAACCAGTCAAAAGAACGCAGCTGAATCTCGATAAGATTCGGCAGAGGCAGAACTTCTTTGGTCTTACTTAGTGTTTTTCGGGTGCGCGCGCCTGGTTGGGCCAAAGCGACCTCCTTCGAAATTAACCGATAGTAGATATGTGAGATTTGTGGGACGGTCCGCCGAGGCGGGAGGAATGTTTGAGCCTAAGTAGGCTGATTTGTGCTTAACAGAGGCTTTTCTAAACACATAAAACTAGTGGCGCGGGGCCCTAGTTATCCGATTTAAGCATCCTCTTCCTATATATCTTCGTCTAATCCGTTAAGCCTGTCAATACTGTTTTTCAAACTTAACGGATTTTAAGTCGACCCGTTTTGGACAGCGTGTAAAACTGGGCGGCGGCATAGGCTAGGAGTACCGCTCCTAGCACCACAATAACCTTAGTAACGCTCGTGAAGTCGGCCAAGATGCCAGCCAAAAGGATAGGTGCGGTGGCTGCGATGTTAATCATCATATTGAGCGCGCCGAAGACCTTACCGCGGCTCTCATCGGTGGTATTCTCCTGCAGAATGGTTTGAGCCGAGGTGGAGATTGCCGCGTTGGCAAACCCCAAAATAAGTACCAGCGTCCCCACCAAGAGCGAAATCTCAAGCGGCGTGCCAATCTCCGACCCGCCAAAACTGCGATGGAGCTGGCCGGAGAGCCCCAGGAGGAAGAGTGCCAGACCGGCAATCAAGAGATTGGTACTGATGACCCATAGTTTACCACTCCGACCCACCAGCTGACCCACCGCCAGAACGCCGATGACCATGCCGATACCGGCCGGGATAATTAAGACATGCGAGGCGTTCTGGATAGGCGTACGTAAAACCGCCAGTGAGAGCGCCGGTGCCAAGGCCAGGATGATACCCACGATTCCCTGGGTAATGGTGAGCTGGGAGATGGGAAAGTAGAGATTGTGATTACTAGTAATGATCTCCCAGTTGCGCTTAATCTCGCGGCCGGTGCTGCGCAGGACGTCCCAGAACTTTACTACCACCGCGGAGTTTGCCCGAATAGAAGGCAGAAAGAATACCAGACCGGTAGCGGCCAGAAACATTAGCGATGTCACAAAGTACGGCCCGTCGGTGCCCAACAGGCGAATCACCGGCGCCGAGGCCGAATAGCCCACGATGAAGGAGGCATAGAGCGTGAAGATAAAGAGTGAGTTGGCGCGTAGTAGATTCTGCTCCCCCACCAGCACCGGGATACTAGCGGCCTCGGCCGGGGCAAAGAACTGGGTGATGGATGAGATCAGAAAACTGAGTAGGAGCACCAGTAATAGGTTATGCTCAAAGAAGATATATCCCAGCACCAAAGCGGCACGCAGGAGATTGGCCACAATCAGGACCGTGCGCCGGTTCCAATGGTCTACGTAGATACCGGCTATGGCAGCAAAGAAGATCGACGGGATGCCAAACGACAGGATCACGAGTGCCACCGAAACGTTGGCAAAGCGCGTCCCCTGGGCCAGCTCAAAGACGCGGATGATTAAGGCAAAGTTTAATAGGTTCTGCGCAACTTGAGAGAGGGCTTGAGCAGCCCAGAGTCGGGTAAAGTTGCCGTTTCGAATGAGTGCGGTGGAGTCGGTGGCGGTCAGTGCCCGTATCTGATTATTTGGCCACCAGCCCATTCGTACTCCGATTATGCTTTGTGAGTGATTACTTTATCGACAATACCATACTTCGCGGCGGCATCGGCGGTGAGCCAATAGTCCCGGTCGGTATCGGTATGAATCTTTGCCACTTTATGGCCGGTGGCTTCGGCCATCATCTCATCGATACGGTGACGCAGGCTTAAGACTTCACGGGCCGAGATCTCGATATCAGATGACGTACCCTCAAAGCCGGAGGACGGCTGGTGCATCATAATCTTGGCGTTAGGCAGGGCGAAACGCTTGCCTTTGGTGCCCTGAGCCGCGATGATGGCGCCCATCGAGGCAGCAATCCCGATCACAATGGTTGAGACATCGGGCTTAATTAAATTCATGGTGTCGATGATGGCAAGACCGGCATATACCTGACCACCCGGCGAGTTAACGTAGAGTTTAATATCGGCTTTGGGGTCCTCACTCTCTAGAAAGAGTAGTTGGGCGACCACCAGATTGGCGACCGTATCGTCAATGCCGGTACCGAGAAAGACGATGCGCTCTTTGAGCAAACGCGAATAGATATCATAGGCTCGTTCGCCCTGCGGGGTCTTCTCAATAACGGTGGGGACGAGAATCGAAGCTTTGGGGTTCATATGAGGTCTCCTCGTAATTTGATCGGTGGTTAAACCACTGGAATAGCTCTATTCTAGCACTCTGCCTACCAGAGTGCTAGATCCGAACGCCATGGGTCTTAAGCTGAGTGATAAGATCTTCCATGCTGTGCTCGCCGTTACGGAAGATGATCGGAGTGATGCCGATATCCTCAACCCCCGCCACACTCATCTCGCGATCATCGATGAAGATCATCTCATTGGTCTCGACGTCGAGTGCGCTGGCGAGCGCTTGGAAGGCGCGCGGATCGGGCTTGGCGATACCAATGTCACCGGAGAGGATCACGGCGTCAAAGTGATCGGCGACCCCCGCTTCGTTGAGAGTGGCGTCCCACTCGGTACCACTGGCGAGGTTACTTAAGAGGCCTACTCGATAGTGGTTTTTGCGCAGGCGATCGGCCAGCTCGAGAATACGCAGATCCGGGATGGGGACGTCCAGCTTGGTGGCAGCAAGCATAGCTCCAAGTGCCTCGGGACGATTTAAGTCATTAGCGACACGCTGCCAGAGTTCGGTCAGATCGTACTCGCCTATCTGAAAGCCATGATTATGGGCCTGATAAGCCTCGCGGACATTCGCCGGTTCGATCGCCAGTATTTCGCCGATGGTCTCAAAGATGGTGCGATCGTGATTCGGTAGTACCGCGGTCACGCCCAGATAGTCGAAGCCGATGGCTCGTATCGACACTACTTAGCTTCTGCGTATGAGGTAAGTTTTGCGATGACTCGGGAGGCCATCAGGTGGTTGTAGACCTCTTCGCGCGTCCGCGGGTTGTCCAGCTCGGCCTGCGTCTGCGCGTCAGGATACTGTGCCTTCATGCGGGTGATCTCGGCATCGAGTTCCGGCTCGCTGACACTAATAGACTCGGCCGTGGCAACCTCGGTTAAGATCATGGCTAGAGCCACGCGGCGCTCGGCCTCCGGACGCATCTCCTGCTCCAGCGCTTCGGCCGTCTTCTTAGATAGCTCTAAGTACTTATCCCAATCAAGACCACTATAGGATAGATTCTGCTCGAGCTCGGCTCGGAGTCGCTGCAACTGCTGACGAACCAGCGATTCAGGTGTCTTAACATTGGACTCCTTGAGCAGTTTATCGAGAATCTGCTGCTCGTACTGACGTGAGCCCTCGTCGGCTTTACGCGTGGTGATGGAGTTAGCAATATCATCACGCAGCTCGTTGACAGTTTTAAACGGGCTAACTTTTGCCACGAGTGCATCGTTAAGCTCTGGTAGCGCAAGCTCGATAACGGAGTTAAGTTTTACCGCGAAGGTTACGATCTGACCAGCCAAACTGGCCTCGTGATACTCCGTCGGAAAGCGGATATCGAAGGTCTTCTCGGCACCAGCCTTAAGACCAATAAGCTCATCTTCGAAACCCGGAATAAAGGTATTGGAGCCCAGCTGTAGCGTCTGGCCCTTGGAACTAGCGCCACCAACCGGCTGGCCGTCTCTAGTACCGTCAAAATCAAAGTTCACCTCATCACCCGTTGCGGCTGCCCGATCGGTCTCGATGCGAATAGCCTCGCGGCGACGCAGATCGGCGATGGTCTGGTCGATCTCGGACGGATCAATCGCGATCGCAGCTCGCT
>JBBRTP010000039.1:0-6935 GCA_038244255.1 Candidatus Saccharimonadia bacterium | reverse complement strand
GGTGGTTCTCAATGAGCGCTATAGGAAGGCGGCTAAAGGCCGCAGCGGTGCCGTTTAGTGTATGGACGAACTGCGTCTTATCGTTCGCGTCACGATAGCGAATGTTTAACCGGCGTGATTGAAAATCAGTGACGTTCGAACAGCTCATGAGCTCGCGATAGGTGTTCTCCAGTGGGCTCCAGTACTCAACGTCGTACTTCTCATAGGCTGGCGCCCCAAGGTCACCAGCGGCTATACGTACCACCCTATATGGTAGCTCAAGTGCCTGGCAGATATCTTCCTCTATTCTGACTAATTTTTTGTGCCATTCGGCGCTCTCTTCTGGGCGACAGAATACATACATCTCAAGCTTATTGAATTGATGCACCCGGTAGAGTCCCTTGGAGTACTTGCCGTAGGCACCGGCCTCCAATCGATAGCTGGGGCTAAACCCGATGAAGGTGGTGGGCAATTTATCCGGTGGCACGATCTCATCGGCATAGAAACCAGTGAGGGGAATCTCGGCCGTCGCAATCAGGTTTAAGTCCTCGCCCTCAATCTTATAGATCTGTCGCTCCTCGCCACGGGGCAAGAAGCCGGCACCACTGGCCACTCGAGTCGAGACCATGTGCGGCACCTGCACCGGCACTAGGCCCTCCTTAGCTACGAGGTCGTAGATGAGGTTGGTAACTGCATTCTCCAGCCGCACCAATGGACCCAGAGTGTAGTAAAACTTGGACCCAGCCACCTTGGCACCACGCTCAAAATCGAGCCAACCATGGCTCTCGGCGATCTCCACGTGATCTTTAGCCTCAAAATCAAATTTGGGGTGCTTACCCCAGTGACGAACCTCGGCGTTATCCGCCTCGTCGCCCTCGGGGGTCTCCGGCGCGAGCAGGTTTGGAATTTGAAGGGCGTGGTCATCATAGTCGGCTTGTACCTCACCGAGTTGCTGCTCGAGCAGGCCCAGCTTCACTTTGATATCTTGGAGCATTGTGAGCTCAGTGGCAGTAGGTTTGCCCTTCACATTAAGCTGTGAGCGGAGATCGTCGACCTGACCAGTAAGCTCCACGCGCTTGGCATCGGCCGCGAGAGCACCATCGATGTGCCGAGAATCCATCCGGCGCTGGGTGGCCGACTGACGAAAGGCTTCGGGGTCTTGGCGGAGTAATTTAATGTCTATCATAATGGGCTAAGTATACTCGAGTACACGGCACAAATAAATTCATGGGCAGAAAAAACCGACCCTTTCAGGTCGGCGTTACGGATCCAGAAGCGCGTTGATGGTTCCCAAGGTCGAATCAAGGCTGGGTCGAGAGACGGTCTGAGCCGGCGGTGGTAAATCTGGGCGACGTACCACGGTGGCATAGCCGTCCTTACAAGCCTGCTGCAACGCCTCGTAGAGACGATCAAGTGAGATGGATATACCAATTTGGGGGTCACACTCCCGGCAGACACAGAGCCAGCCCCTGATATCCCTCACTTCAAAGTAGGCACGATCGTAGGTCGCCTCGACCCCGTCATGAAGCACACAGCGGCGTGCGAGAGAATTTGTCGGCATGACTGAGCCGTCTCTGAGGCGCTTACTACCCTTTATGCGGCCGCTTTTGATCGTCTCGGCGCCGACCAGGGAGACTGCGCCACTAACCACGTCCACCATGGGACTCACCGCCTCACCATAAAAGTGCCAGGGACCGGCGGTTACCGGCCTCTCTCAGATGATACCGTACGACCTAAATGCTAAGCCGTCAAACGGAGGCGCTGGACGAGCAAGTCCTGATCGAGCGAGGCGAGGAACCAGCCCGCCTTGGGACCGGAGTCTTGGGCCAATATCACGCGATAGAGCGCCACGAAGGCGTGAGATGGCTTGAGGCCGGCAAATTCGGCGGCGGCATAGATGGCATCATGCATGCCCTGGCCGTTTAAGTCATGCTCAGATTCGATGGTGCCGGCCAGTTTTGTCAGGAAGGTACGCTGCTCATCGCTAAGCTCAAGTCGAGGCATATCGTCTTGCACGCTGAATTTGACGTTCTCCGGCGCGTATTTGGCCAGCCAATTGGCCACAAACGTAAACTCACGCTCGATTACGGCCTCATCGCGATCAACTACTGCTTCGTAGTCGGTACGGCGCAATATCTCGAGGGCTTTAGCACTATCGCCTCGCGCCGCCTGATACACCGAGACCAGATGACTAAAGGCGATGGGAGCGATGGTGCGATCACTGCCGATGGCCGTCGCCACCCGATAGGCCTCAGTAAACTCGGGATGATGCCCGGCTAGAACCGCCTCTTCGAGCTTGGAGAACTCGTCGACGAGGTGAAAGAGCCCAATCCCGGAATCAAAGTAAAGAATATGCTTGGGCTGTGATTTTAAAACGAAATAGCGCAGAATCTCCGGCGGCATCACTTCGAGCGCCGCGGCTGGAGTGATGAGATTACCGAGCGACGAACTCATCTTTTTATTGTCACCCAAGAGATTGATGGTGTCGTATGGTAGCGGCAACGGTGCCTCGGCGCCAAAGATCTGCTTCACAAACGCGGCTCCGGTATCATATGAGCCACCCTTGGTGGCATGTTCCTTGCCGAATGGTTCTACGTTGACCCCATGTAACGCCCAACGGGCCGGCCAATCGAGGCGCCAGTTGAGCTTGACCCGGCCATCGGCATAAGATAGCTCGCCGGTGGAGCCATCTGGACGACGATAGGTCAGTAGCTTCGACTTTGTATCGTGGCTGACGTAACGCCACTCATTAAGGCTCTTCGAGTCGCTGATAATCTGAATGGGTGCCCAATCCTCAGGCGTATCACGATGCGAGACAGCCTTCAAGATAGATCGTAGCTCAGGAATTTGAGCCAACGCCCGCTCGATATATGGCACCATCTTCCCCGTCTGGTACTGATCCTCATAGGAGTAAACCACCTCCATCTCCACGCCCATCTGGTGAGCGGCGGCCTTGAATTCCTCGGTAAAGTGCACCACGTAGCTTGAGTGACAGTCCCAGGGGTCTGGAACCAAGCAGATGGGCCAGCCAACGTATGCCTCGAACGCTTCCGGCAAAAAGTCATAGCGGCGGCGTAACGGGTCAAAGTTATCGACCACGTGCAGGTGGCGAGCCTGGCGGCCGCGTTGGCGGATACCCCAGGCGATGGCATCGGCGGTAAGGGCCTCACGAAAGTGCCCAATATGGTATGACGCCGAGGGTGAGATACCACTTGATACTACGATCTCACCTGTCGGATGCGCCGCTATCGCCGCGTCGACGATTATATCTAGCCAATAGTTCGATGAGGTTTCGGTCATGCGGCTAATTCTAACTCAAAAGCCGCCCCCAAGCGAGAGCGGCTTCAAAGTGCTTATGCTTGAACACATTATGTGTTCAATGTGAACTAAGTATATCTCCACCTTACTAATACTGATGAGATCCAAGTAAGGTCGAGACTCGTAAGCGAGGCGTACTTACCGGTACGTTGAGCGCGAATCGCAGACCCTGACGCCGGAGATCTCGCTACGTTTATGTCTTATTCGACGTGGACGATCTTGTAGGTGAGCGTCCCCGCCGGAACCTGAATCTCCACCTGATCACCCGGCTTCTTGCCCAGGAGCGCCTTACCGATCGGCGAATCGTTAGAGATACGGCCGAGATCAGGATTGGCCTCGGTGGAACCCACGATGGTGTAGCGCTGCTTACCATCCTTTAGCTCAACATGAACGGTCGAACCCAGCGCCACTGCCCCGCCCTTACTCTTACCTTCGATAATCTTAGTGTGCTTGAGAATGTGCTGAATTTCAGCAATCCGGCCTTCGGCAAACTGCTGGTCATCACGAGCCGCATCGTACGGTGCGTTTTCGCTGAGGTCACCATCGGCTTTGGCCTCCTTGAGGCGCTCAGCAATCTCGACTCGCTTCACCGTTATGAGCTCATGTAGCTCGTCTTTGAGTAGTGCAAGACCTTCGGCCGTTAACAGAAATTCGTTATTTGGCATATTCATGGGGACTTCTCCTCAATAAGCGTAACCGTGACAGAAGGGTGAAAAAAAGTCTCGGTTAGCCCGAGCGTATGCGGTTTCGCTTATTCAATTACGTGCTTAGGGACCAGGCTATTACTTTTGTCCTCCTATGTTCCTCCAGGACCCAAATACCGTCAAGAGTTACTATTGTTTAACTAAGTTATACGCCTACACCAAGCCAAAAACATTCGAGTTATCAACAGCCTTAAGGGCTATTTTGCCCCCGCCCCAGCCGTAAAGTACCAGGTGAGCGCCTCTCGCACTGCGGGAGCCGCATACTCAGCACCCTCACCCGAATGCTCAATGAGCACAACGATGGCGATTTTGGGATCGTTGTAAGGAGCAAAGGCCTCGAACCAGGCATTGGGCTTGCTCTGCAGTGCCTCACTGGTACCGGCGTCGTGTACTACCGTCTCGGCCGTCCCAGTCTTGGCTGCCACTTGGACCGGCACCTCGGCCTTAATACGGCAGCAGGCAGTGCCATTGGCATCGTTAACCGCCATAAACATGCCCTGACGCACCAAAGACAGGTTAGCAGGGCTAATAAAGCCCTGCCGGGTGATCTCTGGCGCCACCTGTTGCACTAGCTTGCCACTCGGATCAACGATCTTTGTTACAAAGTGCGGTTTATAAAGCGTGCCACCGTTAGCTATGGCCGCCACGGCTGTAACCATCTGCAGCGGCGATACCAGCAGATCACCCTGACCCACCGCAATATTGTAGGTGTCGCCCGTATACCACGCCTGGCCGCTAAAGGCTTTCTTCCAATCGGGCGTCGGGACCCGACCCGCCGCCTCCGAGGGTAGATCGATACCCGTGCGTGTACCAAGCCCAAACAGCTTGTAGTACTGGGTTAGCTTATCGACCCCCAGATAATGGGTAAACGAGGTGAACCCACCCATCACCTCGTAGAAGAAGATATCTGAGCTGCGAGCAATGGCAGATACGACGTTCACCTGCCCAAGGCCGGTGGTACGTTCCCAGCCAAGATAGATCGACGGATGGGCCGGGTCGTACTTATTGGGGATCACAATCTTACCCGTGTCGTCTACCGTGGTGGCCGAGCTAATGACGCCTTCCTGCAGGGCCGCTGCCGCCCCAAACGGCTTGATGATGGAGCCGGACGCATAGGCACCGCTCGCCACCTTGTTAAAGAGCGGCTGGCCGGGATTGGCGAGCAAGCCCTGATAATGCGACTGCGAAATGCCTTTACTAAACTCATTGTTATCATACCCCGGCAGCGATACGGCCGCCAATACCTCTCCCGTCTTTGGGTTAATAGCTACCCCAGCAGCACGCTGCGCGCCTGAGGCCGCCATCTGCTTGGCAATCGCATCACTTAGGTGCTGCTCGAGGCCACTATCTACGGACAGCACCACACTATTGCCCGCCACTGGGTTACGGCTTGCCAGCACACGGATGGGCTTACCCGTGGCATCTACCTCGGTCTGCTCGCCACCGTTCGTGCCCCTTAAGACACTCTCGTACTGCTTTTCGATACCCAGCTTACCGATGAGGTCAGTGGGGCCATAAGTGGGATCACTGGCCGCCTCATCACTATTGACGCGCCCCGTATAGCCCAAGAAAACCGATAACAGATTATTGTCGGTGTATTGGCGAATGGGGTTTACATCGAGATAGAAGCCCGGCAGACTGGCGCTGTTTTGGTCGAAGACTAGTGCCTGATCACGGGCGAGGCCAGGATAGACCAACTGAGGTATCGGACTCGCTAAACAGCTGGGCGACTTATCGGTTTTGCATGTAATCTCAGACGCAGTGGCAATGGTGGCCGCCGGGACCCCAGTCAGAGTTGCGACGTGGTCATAGAGGTTCTGACGGTCGGTCGGCTTCTTGGGCAGCTGTTGGGGTATCACGGTGACGTCAAAGCTAGCCTGGTTCTGAGCCAGCACCGCATTATTGCGATCGTAAATAACACCGCGCGGTGCCCGTTCAACGCGTTCACGGATACGATTACCATTGGCCAGGGCCAGATTATGGCCGCCACTGACCACTTGAAGTAGGAAGAGGCGTATGACCAATACGGCCGTTATAACGCCGATGATGGAGATAAAGATCACAAGCGGCCGTCGATTAATGTCACCATCGTCACTCGAGGCCGTATCGGCGCTGGCGGGTAAGATTGCCTCGACCCAAGCCTCGTGTTTGGCAATATCACGGCTGAGACGCTGGCTCTTGCCACCGCCGTCGCCCTCCAAATAGCCAAAGACCTTCCCTCGTGCCATAACTGCTACTCCACCGACGGCAACGCCGCCTCGCGCGGGGCGAGCCGCAAAAATATTGGCCGCAGTAGCAGCGTGAGTACGACGTTTAGCAGTAGCTGGGCGCCGAGCGTACGCAGGATGAGCGCTACAGGCCACTGGGTCGTGGAGCTCCATAGATTTACGAGGATCACCAACGTCTGAACGAGTGTGGCAAGCGTCACGAGCGCCACGGCTGCCAATGGGCCGCCCAGCGTGAGACCGGCGCGGCGTACGAGCCCCGTGGCCAATGCAGCGAGCAAGAAGAGACCCGTACGCAAACCAAAGTCAGCACCACTCACTACATCGAGCAGTAAGCCGCCCACGAGACCCACGATGAGTGCCCGGCTCACCGTCTGGCTAAGTCCCACTAGAATGACGGCCACTAAGGCTAAGTCGGGCACGACGCCGAGCGGTCGAAGGGCTGCCAAAAAGCTCACCTGCACCAAGAGGAGCGCGCCAACGATTATGGTCAGGGTGGCGCCTCTCATCGCCCTACCACAATAAAGACAAAGCGCAGGTGGCTTGGCTGCAGCGGGGTCGAGACGGTGGCCGATTGAAAGATCGCGTTATCGCGATTGTTCACCGACTGAACCTGACCGATAAAGAGCCCGGCTGGGATGAGACCACCGAGTCCGGCGCTGGTGATGGTATCGCCCGGCTTGATGATATCGGTCTGGCCGATCTTTGC
>JBBRTP010000038.1:0-7044 GCA_038244255.1 Candidatus Saccharimonadia bacterium | reverse complement strand
TTTGGCCTCAAATAGCGTATAAACATAAGCAGTATGAAGTTACAAGCCCGATTCTTGTTGCTGTACACGTTTCTCTTTGCCGGCGTGGCAGGCTTCTTGTTGCTGCAACGGGCCATCGACCTCGATCGTTCGCGTACCGTCTTACAGCATGAGCTCACTCAACACCACGCCTACTTCGAGAAGATTACGACCGTCGAAGGGCACTCCCTAAGTAACCTCTCCACCGATTACTCGTATTGGGACGACATGGTGACGTTTGTGAAGACCAGTGATCTTAAGTTTGCCAAGGAGAATATCGAGCCGGCTCTGGCTACCTATGGTGCCGACGCCGTATGGATCTATCGCCCCAACCAGACCCTGGTGTACTACAAATCAGCTGATGATGATGCCTCGGCCAAGCAGGTAAATTTACCGGCGGCAGCCTTTACCAAGCTGGCTACCGACCGGCTAGACCACTTCTACGTTCAAGAGCCCAAGGGTCTGATGGAGGTTCGTGGGGCCATCATCGTTCCCAGTAATGACCCGACGCGTGCGACCCCGGCTCAGGGCTACTGGCTAGTGGGACGCTACTTAGATGCTGAGCTCATTGCCAGTCTAGCCAATCTGACGCAGAGTGATTTAACACTTGGGCCAGCTAACACTAGTCTGGCCGACCGTACCACGGCCAGCAGCGTGACGTTTGGTGTGAAGCTGCCAGCCTGGGACGACCAGACGGCCGCGGTGATGACGCTCACGGCGCCGGTGCCGGTGGAGAAGGACCTGCAGAATCTCTATACCCGACAGCTCGTTTTGCTAATGAGCTTCTTTATGGCCTCTATCTTTGTGATTGTGGCCTCAATCTGGCGACTAGTGTTAAGGCCTGTCAAGCTCATCGCGCGGAGTATCTCCGTCCAGCAGCCAGAGCTCCTTGACGGTCTGTCGGGTCGCAAGGGCGAGTTTGGCAGTCTGGCTCAAACCGTACAACTCTCATTCCGACAGCAGCTTAAGATTCAGGAGAGCGAGTTCTTAAAGAATAAGCTGGAAGAACTCAACAAGGCCAAGAGCGAGTTTCTGGCAATTGCGGCTCACGAGATGAAGGGTCCAGTTGGTAATGTGCATATCTTTGCCGAGAACCTGTCGGATCTGATCGAGATTCCTACCACTACTAAGGAGGTCTTACACGGTGAAGTGGAGCGTATTAGCCTGCAGGCGCACAAGGCCACCATCTTGATTAATGATATCTATCAGGCGAGTAAGGGTGGACAGGCACTGGAACTGGTGAAGAGCGAGTTCGACTTTGATGACTTTGTGCGGCGCGAGGTCGAGAACGCCCAGTACTCGGCGCAGCAGAAGCTTGAGATTGAGGGTAACACCGGCCAGAAGGTGGTGAGTGACCCGGATCGTCTGGGCCAGGTGATGACCAACCTCATTCGCAACGCCTCCAAGTACTCCTCGCCGGAGCTCAAAATTGTCATTCGCTTGAGCTATCTCAATAATATGGTGCAGGTAGAGGTGCAGGACTATGGTCTTGGTATAGCGCCAGAAGATCAGGACAAGCTCTTCCAGCGCTTCTTCCGCTCGAGCCGCGTGGCCGAGAGTTATCCGGGTCTTGGCCTCGGTCTCTCCGTGTGCCGTGAGATCATTGTGGCATTAGGTGGTGAGATCTGGGTAGCCAGTGAGCTGGGTAAGGGCTCGCACTTCTTCTTTACGCTGCCGGTGAGCCCAACCAGCCGCGAACTGTCGTAGTATTCGATTTTTACCCGATAGCGCGTACAATCATGGCAGCGACGGTGAGCATCGTCGCTCTTTTGTACCTTAGAGAGAAGGTGCGTATGGTGATTGGAATCGATCAGGTCTTTGATTTCACGCGGCTTCTCCTCCGGTTCCAGGCGGTCATTCGCCAGGTAAACGTGCCCGATCGAGTGGGCAAGGAGAATGACGTTGAGCATAGTTACCATCTGGCTATGATGGCCTGGTACTTAAATGCAACAGGCAAACTCGGGCTCGCGAGTGAGCGCCTCATGATGTACGCGCTGGTGCACGATATGGCCGAGGCCTACGCTGGTGACGTCCACGTCTTAGACCACGCGGCTCGAGTCGGTAAGGCCGAGCGCGAAGAGGCCGCCTTGATTCGAATCGCTGCCGAGATCCCCGAGTTTCCCGAACTCGTGGCGGCAGTTGGTGAGTACGAGCTACAGGATGACGATGAGAGTCGCTTCATCTACGCCCTCGATAAGCTCATGCCCATGATTATGATCTATCTAGAGGGCGGTTCTACTTGGCACGAGCTGGACTTCAGTATGCAGGAACTCCTGGATAATAAGAACATCACGACCGCTGCGGTGCCGCTAGTCCACAATCTCAGCAACCAGTTGGAGGCCCTCATCCGTAGCAATACCGGGTTGTTCCCTCGGCCATAGCCGTCTCTTAGGAGGCGGCGTTTTCATAACCAAGCGAGTTATTCGACGATACGAACGAGCGTCTCGGCATCCGCCTCGGCCAGGAATTTGAGCAGGTCGGGCAGAGCCAACGCGATGCAGCCATTGGTCGGCGTAAAGGCCTCACGGGCGACGTGCAGGAAGATCGCGCTACCCCGGCCTGGCACCGGCGGATCGTCGTTGTAGCCGAGTGGCACGATGATGTCGTAGACGTGGTCTTCACGATAAAGCTGCTCGTGCGAGCCGCCGAAAGGCGCCATTACGAGGCGATTGTAATATTCGGCGTCTGAGTCGCCATCGGCCCATAGCATGGCGGTACTGATCGGTTCGGCCTTCAGGAAGCACTTGGGGGGGTCGAGTCTGTCAGCGCGATAGAAGAGCTCGCGGAGAGGGAAAGAGCCAAGCGGGGACATGCCGTCGCCCTCGATGTGGTGATCGGCGACACCACGACCGACGGCGCAGCGCCAGGTGCGGCCGCGCCAGGTGGCATTACCGTTGCCAGAGGCTACCAGGATATTACCAGCTTGTGTCATAGCGAGATTATACTGCGCGAAGACGCTTATGTGGAGTATTTCCTGATTTTGTGGTACAATATAGCTAATCTTGAAACAGGGTCACCTGTCGATTTTGTAAGACTCTGAACCCATCATAGTTATAGCCAAATCTTATTCCGGAGTAATCACATTAGGGGCTCCGGTTTTTTGTACCCTTGGTACACCGGAATGAGGAGAAGACATGGCAGAAGCCAAACTGTTCGTAGGATCATTAAGCTATGACGTCACCGATGACGTTCTAAAGACCGCCTTTGAGAAGGCCGGTACCGTAGTTAGCGCCAAGGTCATCATTGACCGTGACTCTAACCGCTCGAAGGGCTTCGGCTTCGTCGAGATGAGTAGCGATGCGGAGGCTCAGGCCGCCATTTCGATGCTAAACGGCACCGAGCTTGAGGGTCGCAGTATTATCGTGAACATCGCCAAGCCGATGACCGAGCGCAGCGGCGGCTCGACCTTTAACCGCGATCGCCGCTACTAAGCGCCGATGAAATTCTTCATCCCACACGCTAAGTCTGGTACCCAAGAAGCCCTCTATGGGGAGCTTGCCAAGCAGCTAAAAAGCCAGCTCGGTATTCTTCTCGAAGAGCAGCGTATCTTTAAGGTCACCTACCAGCGAGGGAAGAGGAAGTACGCGGCCGAGGTAGGGAAGTTTGAAGAGCATGAGGACCATTACGAGATCATCGCGATCTATAAGACTCCACGGCTCTACATTGTTGCCACTCGGACCAAGGACGGCGAGCCTGGCGTGAGTATTCTCGTCGACAAAGACGAGGTACTAACGGTAGAGGACTTCGCGGACTCCGCGGCGGTAACCCCAGTCTAGACTGAGGCAGCACCCTAAAAGACCACCCAGTAATGGGTGGTCTTTTAGTTGTGGCCAAAAGTTTAGGCTCAGAGCAGGCAAACGGTGTATATTGAATGAAGATACGGGGGCAGGCTGTGATGCATCGAAACACTAAAATCATGCTCATCATTGTGGGATTCGTGGCAGTATTGATGCTGGCCTATTTGGTCGGTCGTCGTAGTAACGAGAGGCTGGCGGTGACGGCCCCACCCACTATTACCCCGAATGCCACGGTGACGGCCTCTGGCTCACCGACTGCTACGCCCACTCCCGGAGTCCCGCGCTGCCACACGGCCGATCTACGCCTGGCTCTCTCCGAGGGCAACGGTGCCGCAGGTACGATATACGTAACGATCGATCTGATCAATAAGAGTGCGATGACCTGTACACTTTATGGCTATCCTGGAGTGTCGTTGCTCGATTCGAGCGGCGCTCAGTTGGGCCAGCCAGCAGTCCGTAGCCGTAGCATCTTGCCAGCGCTCATACGGTTAGAGCCAGGTAAAGCGTCGCACGCCAATCTGGCCTTCTCTAATTCCGGTAACTATCCAACGGGAACCTGTAGCGCTAAGTCTGATTCGATTCGGATCTTTGTACCGGATGAAACAATACCGATCATCTCGGCATTTACGCAGGAGAACTGCCCGGGCTTTTCGGTGACGGCACTGGCCGCCGCCGCTCAGTAATCGGGTTTTCGATCTAACTGTCTGGCTTGTTTGCCCCGTCGATGGCTTTTCGGGCCGCTTTGGCGGCTTGGAGTTTGGCATCAGCTTCGGCAAACGTAGAGCCCATCACCCCAGGTAGACTAACGTACTCATCACGGAAGAGATGCGTATCGAATTTTGCCCCATGTCCATCGTCGAGTGGCTCACTGGCAAGCAATCGCTCATCGAAGAGCCGGCTGGTGTCTTTAAGGACGTCGGCGACTTCGCTAGAGCTCCCGAGTATTGCAAATTCGTCACCACCGACACGGAAGAGTCGAATATGGGGATAGTCCGTACTGGCCGCTCGTAGGGCGTCGGCCGCCGCAATAATGGCGGCGTTACCAGCAGCATGCCCGAGACCCTCGGTCTTATTGATTATGCCAAAGTTATTCCCATCGAGAAAACCCACCGCTACGTGCTCATCTAGATCGGCACTCTCGCGGGCTTTTTCGAAGGCTGCCTGGTTGGCGAGTCCCGTAAGCGAATCGGTCATCTTGGCACGCTCGGCTTCGCGGCGCTCGGCATTGAGTGTTGGATCAATCTTATCGGCAGCGGCGCGCAACATCGATGGTGAGGCCGCGTTGCGCTCGCGTTTGGCCTGAACGATATCCGAGGCGAGCAGAACGTTATCCTTATGAGTCGCTTCGCCACCAAAACCCGGCTGTGGCGGTCCCTCGTGCTTGAGCATCTCATTAACCTCGAAGGCATCGCTGCGGGCATGCTTAATACTCTGCGTATAGCCAGCCTCCTCCGTCGTACGCGGCAGCGTCGGATCAATATCTGCTTGAGGGCCGGGCTGGTGTTCCATACAGCTAGTGTAGTCGCCGCATCTGATATCGGCAACGCTAGAGCGTCTGTCTGGCCTCGGTCTGGAGTGAGTTTATAACTACCAAAAGGTCTTTAACCTCTTGCTCGGTCACGGGCGTGCCCACATTGGCGTCACTGGCATCGGGTGTGGAGCCAAAGAGCATATTGTTGGTGTACTTCTCGAACCGGTGGTCAGCATACAGCTGATAACCCGTCTCATTCACGCCTCCATCTACCCGCTTAAAGACCTGAACCTTCACCTGCGGGATGGTGGTCTCGGCCACATTACAGCGGGTGAGGTGCACCAGCAAGTTATCGTTTGTCAGAAACTTGACCGTCGCGATGGCGGTAGCGGCCGTATTAATCTTATCGGCTAGGTACCAGCTGACGAGATTCTCGACGGCGGTCTTACTATCCTCAGATGCTAGGGCTAATTCCATACTGCTAGCATAACCTTAATTTGCATAACACAAAAGTTCCGGGCACATTCGCCCCGGCCACATAACCGAGTCCTGTTATAATGAGCCCCTGCGCCTGTAGCTCAGTGGATAGAGCACCAGATTCCGGATCTGGGTGTCGAAGGTTCGAGTCCCTCCAGGCGCACCATTTATATTTGCCTAGAGCGATTCTCTCAGCTATGCTTCGGGTATTAATAGGTGGAATTGGTAATGCTTAGTTTATTCGCTGATCTTGCTACGGATCCTACAACCACAACCGCAGTTAGTCAGTCCAGCCCCATGCTTCTGATCATTGATCTCGTCTTAATCGTTCTGGCCGTCGCCGCCATGTGGCGCATCTTCGAGAAGGCTGGCGAGGCCGGCTGGATGTCGATCGTTCCGATTTTTAACACGATCGTCCTCTTAAAGATTGCAGGCAAGGAGTGGTGGTGGGTCCTGCTACTCTTCATACCGCTCGTGAACATTGTCGTCATACTTTTGGTGGCGCTTGCCTTGGCAAAGTCGTTCGGTAAGAGCTCAGTCTTCGGTGTAGTAGCTCTGTTCTTCTTTAGTATCATCGGTTATCTCATCCTAGGCTTTGGCTCGGCTAGCTATATTGGTCCCGGTGGTGTGGCGGTGACCACTCCCGTTCCTGCTCCACCCGTCCCACCGACGGTTTAAACAGCGTGATTCGGCAACGGTTACAGTTCCGGTCATACTCGAGTGGATAATACGGTGATTGTGGAGGGTACCGGTAGGGCATAAGGCGAAGTTACTTAACGTGGCCACACTACTCGCCGGCGAGTAGCACAATGGTGGCTACGATTACGAGATACTTCTTCATCAGATTGTTCCAACACGTTACAATGAGACTTACAATACTGCTAGTTTGCGCAGATTGCAGATAGGGAAAGACTCGCTTGAGGCTAGCCAAGCACGCTCGAATGTGCTATAAAAGCTAAGTTGCTCGAACGACGGGCGCTCGTAGCTCAGTGGATAGAGCACTTGGCTTCGAACCAAGGTGTCGGGGGTTCGAGTCCCTCCGAGCGCACCAGTAAGTTATCACTTTCATCTCCCTCATAAGGGCAGTTAGCTCGAGCTAAATGCGCGAAAGAACGTGCACCAAAGCGAGTCGTACTCGACGTACGATGAGCGCGGAGCACAAGTTCTGACAAAGCAGTGAGCCGAGATAGCTAGCCGTAACGTGGGCCATTAGCTCAGTTGGTTAGAGCAGGGGACTCTTAATCCCCGTGTCCTGGGTTCGAATCCCAGATGGCCCTCCAG
>JBBRTP010000037.1:0-7232 GCA_038244255.1 Candidatus Saccharimonadia bacterium | reverse complement strand
CGACTTGCCGGTCGATGAGCCGGGGTGGGTCTTGGCGACCAGTGGCGCCTTGGCGGTGGTGGATGGCGCGGGAGATTCGGGAGTAGCCGCGACCGTTGGCAATGGATGTGCCGACGGATGTTGCAGATTGGTATCGGTCTGCGAGAGCTCTGCCACAGTAGGGGGAGTCTCAGCTGTAATCTCGGGAGCTGGTACTTCGGAAGGATTCTCTTGAGTAGTTACGTCCTCAACGGGCGCTTGATCAGGCTGGGGCGAAATATCGGACTCAGCTGACTTATCTGCGACTGGCTCTGCGACTGGCTCTGCGACTGGCTCTGCGGCTGGCTCTGCGACTGGCTCTGCGACTGGCTCTGCGACTGGCTCTGCGACTGGCTCTGAATCAAGCTTAAGCGCCTCGGAAGGTCGAGTTTCTTTGGCTGTGAGTGCAGCGGTATGAGGTACTTCGGGCGCCTCGGGCTTACTGCCCCGTTTGCGATTTCCCAGTACGACGGCAGCTGCGGGCTCAACTATTGGGGTAATCGTTGATTCTACTGGAGTTACGGGCGTATCAGCGGGTTTACGCGTTTCGACATGTCCACAATTTAAGCAGAGCCAGCCTGCCTTTGACTGGATCATATCGCTTTGGCATTCGGGACACTTCATGAAGCGATTATATCATCATGCCGCTTATGCTCAAAGCGGTCCTAGAACCGGTCCGTCAGCTTCAGATTATCGATGCCATCCCGCTCAAACTCATCGCGGTACCGCTGCTCGAGGGGACGCAGGGCGGCCAGATCTTCCTCGCGGTCGATATCGTCTATGGATACGCCGCGCTCCTTCGCCAGATCACGCTGCGCCAGGCGCTCCGTCAGCTCGTCCCAGAATACGTGATCGTCATAGTCTAAAATGTACTGGTCGTACAACCTGCTCGCCCATTCGGCCTCTAGAAAATACTCGCCGGTCTCCGGATCGCGCCCCACATCTGTTAGGTGGGAGGCAGCAAAGAGCTGCTGGATCCGCTGGTCGGCCGATTCATCGATGTGATCGGCGCCGTGGTGGGCATTCACCAACCACTCACCCAGGTAGGCAAGCTCAACCAGCTGGCGCAGCTCGCCTTGCTGGAGCGATAGGTTGATGGGCTTTTCGGGCAAGGGTATGTCCATAAGTTTCACCATTCTACCCGATTTCAGCTCGGCTGGCGACTCCTACCGCAGGGATCGTAACCCGTTGGGAGTACCAACACCCGTGGGACCGTCATAGCCAGCACCTGCCGTACAGAGATAGCTACGACCGCAGGAGCCATTGCGCCCCACCGTGACATCATAGAACGCCGTAGTGCCTACTCCAGCGTAGATGTGAGATATAGACGAGCCGCCGGCCAGGGCGATCATACCCGCGACAAGTGGCGCGGCCAGGCTGGTCCCCCCAACCTCCATCCAGCCGGCACCGCCAGGTGACAGACTCGAATAGATAGCCGCTCCGGTAGACGGATCGGCATCGGCGCTGATATCGGCTACGGTGCGACCGGCACACTGGGCGTCGTGTTGCCAGCCTGGCTTGGGCTCATACCGACTGCAGCCGCTACCGCTGCCGCTCCAGGCCGATTCGCTGGTACGTCCCGCGGACGTGGCGCCGAGCCTAGTCCCGCCCACGGCGATTACCCTGGCTGAAGCGGCCGGATACGATACGCCGTAGCCACCGTCACCCGAACTTGCCACAAAGCTTACGCCGACCGCCGCAAAGTGCGCATCGGCACCAAGCTCGCTGGCCGTCTCGGGACCGCCCCAGCTCATGGAGACCACGCGCGCACCCGCCACTACCGCCCGATCAACAGCGGCCATGAGGTCGGCCAGAGACGCCGTATCGGCCACCACTAGCTCGAGACGGCAGCGTGGGCACAGCTGATGAATAGTCTCCACATCGAGCGCGGTTTC
The DNA here is from genome assembly GCA_038244255.1 of Candidatus Saccharimonadia bacterium. Taxonomy (GTDB): domain Bacteria; phylum Patescibacteriota; class Saccharimonadia; order UBA4664; family UBA4664; genus JBBRTP01. The sequence goes on along the minus strand of JBBRTP010000037.1, from coordinate 5,319 downwards.
GGCCGCCCAGCCGGCATCGGCCGCCCCATAGCGCTGGCCGCCCCGCTGATCCAGCCGCTCAAAGCAGGCGGTCTGCGATCGCCCCGTACAGCTCGGCAGCGCGGGCAGGCCAAAGACAACGTCGTAGTGGTCGAGATCAGCCTTAATGAGCGCATCATTATAGGCCGAAACCACGGCCACCGTGGTTGTAGCTCCGTTGATCGGCATGCGATAGGCCGCTTTTAGCACATTTGGCCCGTAACCAACCGGAGCGTGACGCCCCACCGAGCTAAGCCGGGCAAAACAACCCATCATGCCAGCTGTCGGCCAGGCACAGGCTCGAACTCCTCCCGGCCTTGCCTCAACCTGACCCGGCAAGGCAGTAAGCCCTAGCCAGACCCCAATTACCATATATTTTACCCACACCATGTGACCTCTCCCGTTAATAGAGAGTATGTTCGCTCTTTGTTCGGTTTAATGCAAGCAATAGGGGATTGGATATTTCGAAAATGTCATACAAAAACAGCCCACCTCATCTGAAGTAAGACATTAAGTGTTGTATAAATTACAACGATATTAGTAGGTAAGTGGACGCGGCTTTTGGCGGCCCTAAATACGCTGCGAAACGGTCACTATGGAGGCAAATTCTTCGTAATTTAAGCTCGCGCCGCCGACCAACAGGCCGTTGATACCTTCAAGCGTCAGATAGGCCTTAGCATTCTCAGGATTCACACTCCCCCCGTACAGGACTCGCACGCCGGCTCCTCCGGCCTCACCATAAAGTTCCTCCACGGTCGTCCGGATAGCCGTGATCACTGGTATGATCTCATCTGGCATGGCAAATTTACCGGTTCCGATTGCCCAGACTGGCTCATAGGCAATCACCAGCTTGGCCACGTCATCACCGGTTAGCTGGTGCAGATCGGCAGTCAACTGATCGATCACTACATTCGTGCTGAGCTGATGCTCCCGGTCGGACAGACTCTCCCCCACGCACAGCACTGGGACAATATCATTACGCATGGCGGCGGCCACCTTCTTCGCAACCAGCTTATCGTCCTCCCCCATCGCCCGGCGCTCGGAGTGACCAATTATCGCATAATCGACCAGGCCCTTGAGCATAGCTGGGGAGATCTCACCGGTGAAGGCGCCTTCATCGAGGTAGTGGATATTCTGTGATCCCAGGCGGAGCTTCTTGCGATCGAGATCGCGCGCAATCGGGTAGAGGTCGATAAACGGCGGACAGATCACCACCTCGGTGTCATCGCTGGGCGTAATCTTATCCTCAAGCCGCTTCACGAGCTGGCTCGCCTCATTGGGGTTGAAGTTCATCTTCCAGTTACCGACGATTAAGCGCTTCATACTCACCTCTTTCTCTAGCTATTCTACTGGGTAACGTGCGGTCTGTAAAAACAGGCTTACGGAACGAGCTCGGCGTAGTATACCGAGGCCACGCCGCTCAATGAGGCATCGGTAAACGATGCGGGCAGATCCGACTGCGCCGCCAGTGAACCGCTAAGCCTAGGACCCTCGGACATTAGAGTATTGGCGGCGGCGGCGCCAGCCATTGAGGCCCCAACGACACTCGGAACGGCGGCGGCAGTAACCACTAGGACCGCCAGTGCGTATCGCTGCCCAGCCGTCACATTGTAGCTTGCCTGCGTCGCGCGAGTATAAACTGTATTGGTAGCCGACCATAAAGTCGTGTCCGACGCAGTGGACGCAATGAGTGCCCCGGCGCCGCTGCCGTCCACCGAATACAGGCCCATTTTGCATAGCGTCGGAGTAGCGCCAGCCGCCGTCGTCGATGTAGCCGTCTTTAGCTGGGTATATGATCCGCTCGCTGAGGCGGTAAAGTAGGTCAAGCGTAACGATTGAGAACCGCCCATACTAACGGATGATGAGCATAGATAGCGTGGTAGCGTATTCTGTCCGGCAGTTAGCGGATCGAGCGACGGCGTAGTGCCCACGCCGCTTAAAGCGTCGGGCAACAGAGTAGTCGTTCCGCCAGCGAGCGACATGGCAGTGCTAATTTGATAATTGTTTACGACAACGGTACATCCGGCGTCGACCTTCAACGAGATCGTCGGATTCGAGTTTACATCGCTCACATTACCCGGTGAACCCTCGTAATAATCGTTAATGACGACCTTTGAACCGTTGGCTATCCAGCATGAGGTGCCAACATTGTTAATCATGTAGGGGCTCGACATCACAACCTTGGAGTTGAAGATATAACGCGATAGGCCGTTCGGCGTCAGGCTCGTCTTGCCACCTAGCTGAAAGTCATACGTCTCCTCGGACCCACAGCCAATTTCGGTGATACCGATACAGGTGTCATACAGATACCCCACGCCATTGGCATCGGCTGCACAGCCGGTCAAGCTCGAGTACGCCATCTGTTTAAGTCGGTAGCCGGCGCCCCAGTTACCGGCCGCAAAACAGGCCGAGAAATCCATCGAGGTGCCATCGGCCTGCCCGGCACCGGCAATGTTAAAACCGTAGCGGCCATTTAGCTCTGGGACAACTTGATCAAAGCGTCCGATAATAGGTGTGGAGATGGCGATTCCATCGAGGCCAAATTTGCTGGCGGAGAACCGCACGAAGGTTGGGTAGAATGTTGCTGGGTTAGAGGTGAGGGTGAAGTTAACGCCGCTGCCGGTTCCCTTGCCTTGACCCGGTCCAATGGCCGACCAGTCCTCGAAGACGACTCCGGTGAGGTCGGACCCGCTAAAGGCGTCACTCGTCGACGCCGCGTGGACGATCAGTGTCTCCTCGCGACCGGCGCCGACCACTTTGATGTTCGAGGGTACCGTAATGGTGGCGGTCTTAACGTAAGTTCCGGCGGGCAGATAAAGGGTTTGAATGGCACCGGCCGCTGCTACGAAAGCCGCAGCTAGAGAGCTCGAAATATCGGTCCCAATAATGAGAGTTTGAGGGTTACCAGTACCACCGGGTACAGTGGCGTTAAGCACAAGGTGATTATTGTCGGTCACCGATTGTACCGTCGTGACTACATCGGTCGTACCACCACTACCACCCTGGATAAAGATTGCGGCGAGCCCCACCATGCCTTGCGTATATAACCCAGCCGTGGAAGCCACATTTTGGCTTCCGGGCGCGCAATAGGCGTTGGTATCAACGGTCCCGTTGGCAGTGGCTGAAAAGATCTGGGTGATCCCGCCAGATAAGTACCTAGTATCTAATTGGCTTAGCGGTACATCATCCGTCACTACATACCAAATTGCCGAACCCGCGCTATATTGAACAACAACCGACTGGTTTAACAGTGATAGTGTCAGGCTTGTGCTACCTCCGCCCTTATTGAACACAGCCGAGCCACCTCGATTGATCTGAACGGTGTTGGACGTGCTTCCGAGGTTAATCAACTTGACGCCGACTCGAGTCAGGTCGGGCGGAGCGGTTGGGAGTGTAACGGTAATGTTATTGCCACTAACGTCAGCCGGTATGTACTCGCCCGAGCTAGCGGTATAGGTGGCTGTAGTTAATACGGCGCTTGGAGTTAGCCCCTGGGCGGCACCGAGATTGGCTCGTGCGGTACTAGCGGCCGATACATCACTTAGATTATTGCTCGCCTGGAGGGCGCCGGAGATTCGGCCATCGTTACCCTGGGCAGCCGTTCCTGCCGCAGACCCATAGGCCACGGACAGGCTTCGGTCAGCCGTTAAATCTCCCCCACCGCTTAAGCCCGTACCGGCCGTAATTTGGCGCGTGGCGGTCGCCTTGGCATTGAGCGCGGTCTGGGTGGCGGTGGAGACGGGCTTGTTGGTATCCGAAGTGTTGTCGACGTTGGTTAGCCCAACGGCGGTTTTGTCGAGGGTCTGGAAGGACTTATCGCCCCGGTAGTACTGGCTGGTGGTACCGGCGGTAATGGTGGGTTCCTTAGCGCTAAGGCCAGGCACGATGGGCAGAGCAGCGGTACCAGCCAGGTCACCGGCTAGCTTCACCAGGCCCTTGGTGGTGGCATTGGCGTCCGGAGCGGTCCCGGCCACGGCGGCATCGGCGTTATCGAGAGAGGCTTGGACGCTGGCGGTCAGATCGGCCTTGGGGATACCGGGGGCGGGCTTGGTGTATTTGGTACCAATAGATCCCGAGGGCTTCAGCGTGCCGTCGACATCGTGCTCAACACTTAAGTAGTCGTTAAGGATATTCCCCCACGAACCATCATCACCACCCGGTGTTGGGAGACGCGCCATAGCTAGAGGTTCCTAATGTTTCTTGCCGCCGTAGCTCGAGGAGCCATAGCCATTAGATTGCGACTTCTGCGAGCCAGCTAGTGATTTGAGTACCGCGGTGACACCCACCACGGTAAGCGCGGCGGCCCCAGCCTTGGCCAGAAACTCGCGTCGGCTCATCTCCTGCGCGAGGGCATCATCAACGGTCTTTTTGACGTCGTCCATCTGTTTTCACCATACTACTTATGGTTTTATTATGGGAGATCTGGCCGTAATTGCAAGATCTACTGCGACTGGGTCCGAAGATCTAGAATATTGCGCGGCGCCGGTGCAGGGGCTGGGGCAGCCACTTGGCGAAGGTCGATCACAGGGCTAGTCGGCCGATATACTGGACGCGGTGACACGCGGGATGGCGGGAGGTTCCACGCTGCAGAGGCAGCAGCCACCGGTGCTACCACCGCGGCGGCCGGCCGATTGCTACGGCGATTCACTAGCCACACCGTAATTATTGAGACCTCGTACAGCGCAATTATAGGTATGGCTAGCATCAGCTGACTCAGCGGATCCGGCGCCGCCGGCAGCACCACAGCGATACCAAAGGCGCCCACGATTACAAACTTGCGCCAGCGCCCCATCTTACCGGGGCCGATTGGGGTGATCCGATTGATAAAGAGCACCAGAAGTGGGAGCTGGAAGACCAGAGCGAAGGTCGTGAGGTAGGCGAAGACGAAATTAAAGTACTGATCGACCGAGATGATGGCCTGGAGATTGCTGGTACCCACCGTCCCAAAGAAGTGGAGCGCGGCCGGCAGACTCAAGTAATAGGCGAAGGCCACACCCGCCACGGTGAGGGCAGACGAGGCCAGTAAAACAATCGCCACCAGGCGATGGCTAAAGGCGTCCTTAAAGGCCGGCTCAACAAAGCGCAGGATATTGTATGAGATTACAGGCAGTGCTACTAAGAATCCCACCAGGAGTGAGATCTTCATCACGAAGTTAAAGGCTCCACTCGGTGAGGTGTAATAGAGCTGCTGATTTAAGGGATGTTGCAAGAAGCTAATCACCGCGCCCCGGTAAATGTAACCAATCACCGAACCCACTAGCAGGGCGCTCACACAATAGAAAAGACGACTCCTTAGCTCAT
>JBBRTP010000036.1:0-7513 GCA_038244255.1 Candidatus Saccharimonadia bacterium | reverse complement strand
TCGAGGAGCTCGCCTCGCTCTACCACCTGCCGCACAAGTCGGTTGAGACACCCAACATGGTCTGGACTACCTCAAAAACCTCTGAACCACCGTCTAATCTACCCATTGAGGGAATGGTCGATAGTGTGGACGTGAGCTTATTTGGTCTCACCAACTTCCGCGGCCGGCACCAGAAGTTTGGCATTCAACGCTCCGATCGAGGACGTCATATGTACGTCATTGGCCAGACCGGAGCCGGCAAGAGTATGCTCTTGCAGCTACTCACGCTGTCCGATGTCTACCACGATCAAGGTTTTGCCATTATCGACCCGCACGGCGATTATGCGACTGATATTTTAAAGTACATTCCCGAACACCGCCTTAAAGACGTTATTTACCTTAACCCGGCCGACCGCGAATTTCCCATCGCCTTTAACCCCATGGAGGTTACCGACCCAGCTGTCCGTGATCACATCTCATCGGAACTGGTCGGCGTCTTAAAGCGCATGTTCGAGAGCTGGGGACCGCGCCTAGAGTACATCTTGCGTTATACCATCCTAGCTCTTCTTGATTACCCCAACGCGACGATGCTTGATATCACCCGTATGCTCAACGAAAAAGACTTCCGTAAGAAGGTCATCGCCGAGATTAAAGACCCGGTAGTTCGCAGCTTCTGGGTCACTGAGTTTGCCAGCTGGAACGAGAAGTTCGCCTCTGAGGCTGTAGCTCCAGTACTTAACAAGGTTGGCGCCTTTGTGGCAAACCCCTTGGTACGTAATATCGTGGGGCAGCAGAAGAGCGCCTTTAATATTCGTCAGATCATGGACGAGGGCAAGATCCTGATCGTGAACCTCTCCCGCGGCCAAGTAGGCGAGGACAACGCGGCCATCCTCGGTGCGCTCATGGTGACCAAAATTCAACTGGCGGCCATGAGCCGAGCCGACATGCCGTTAAACGACCGTCGCCCCTTCTATCTCTACGTCGACGAGTTCCAGAACTTCGCCACCGACTCGTTTGCCGTCATCTTAAGTGAGGCCCGTAAGTACGGCCTTAACCTCACCGTAGCCAACCAGTACGTCACCCAGATGCAGGAGGTGGTGCGCGACGCGGTATTCGGTAACGTCGGAACGATGATCAGTTTCCGCGTTGGTCCTGGCGATTCGGTCGTACTTGGTAAGTACTTTGAGCCGGTTTTTGAGGCCACCGACCTTACGCGTCTCCACAATCAGAATATCTTCCTCTCGATGATTATCGGTGGCGAGAAGGCGATGCCATTCTCGGCCCAGACCCTGCGAATGCCCGACCCAGAGCAGGATCTCTCGACTCAAATCATCGCTAACTCACGTGAGCTTTATGCCTCAAAGCGTGATGTTGTGGAAGCCGATATCCGTACCCGTACTGCCGGCGCCGACGACGTCGGTGCGCGCGCTCTTGGTGTCGTCGCCCCCGACACAGCTACTCCTGCCGATCAAAAACCGTACACCCCAAAGAGCGAATTCCTGGCCGCACTCAAAAACCCCGATGCGACTGCCGCACCATCGCAGCCGCGTAGGGAAGAGAGTAAATTTACCAATAACGCCAGCGGACCGTTTCCCAAACGAGCGCCAGATGCGACCAAGCCAGCAGCGGGGCAGAAGCGTGAGCCTCGTCGCGACGAGCGACCGAGGAGGGGAGAGGCTCAACCCGATCGCAACGCCGCAGTGCGTGCTGCCATTACCCAGGTCCAAAACGATCTGTCTCGCACGCCAGTTGCGGCAGTCAGCTCAAATGCCAGTGGTTCAACAAAACCTAATAGCGAGTCCCCCGCCCCTATTCATCACGCCATGAGCTCCCCGTCAGACCATCGGCCCATCGAACCTGGCCAATCGGTCAATCTTCACTCTTAAACGCCTCCTACGGCCTCTAAACACTTAAAAGCGCCAGCATACAGCAGGGGCTTTCATGCAATATCGGTACAAAACAATGGTCGTGATTGATAGCGCATAGCGGACCGACAACATAGGGGACTGTCAGCGGTTTATGCTTCTGCCAAGGAATAATACCAAGGTCCAACCATAGCACTCGAGGGTAAAATACGCGGTGTCGCACAATGTATATTTTACGTCGTGATCGGTCAGGTTACGTTTAAGCTCGCTAAATACGTGGTTTTAGTCCAATTTACGATTTTGATTTATTGTCGTGTTTTAGCCTTATACGCTACTAATGCTCGCTGCAGTAATTGATGACGATACCTGGCATTTATCTTCCTTATGAAGTGTACAAAAACCGAACTTAGATAAGGGAAGTGAGCCTACTTATAGTAGGCCTTGCCGTCGATACGTAGGTCGATATACTCGACGGCGGTCCGCTTCTGGGCAGCGAGACTGACTAATATCGTCTTTAAATCAGCCAGCTGCTGTGCCACCGGACGTGTTGTATCAAATACCAGCTGGTAACCTTTATTTGTATTCACATAGAGATCAAATGTAGTCTCTTTAACGGCCAGGGTCGTCGCTTTTACACCAAGTGCAGGCAGGCCATTGGTTACGGATGTTGTGAAATCAACAAACCGGCTGCTTGTCACTCGGTCACCCAGCTTAACCGGCAAGTTACTGCCATCGACCACGACGGGTAGCGTAGAGCCAGCTGGTAACGCACTTATGACCGTGCCATCACGGTCGAGCAGATAGGTCTGATTACCACTCGACCACCCCAAACTGGGCTGTTTTAAGATTACGCTAACGCTAACCCCATGTGGCCAAGACCGTTGCACCGAGATACTTTTTATCATCGGATCAAGTCGTTGTAACGCCGACTCTAAGGTACCAGCGTCCATCGTGAGTAGGTTGGACTGCTGCCAGCTACCGAGGCTCGCGTGAACCTCCTGGGTGATTTCCGGACTCCGCAAGTTACTTATCACCTTAACAGACGTAATGGCAAAGGCTTGTCGTAAGATAAATATCACTACAATAACGGCGGCTGCCAAAAGCAGAAGCCGGCGCGGCAATAGACCCAAACGCGGGCGCCACACACGTCGCCGCACTCCCCTCGTGGGTTGCGGCCGGCCATAGATGGGCCGTGGTGCGCTTCTAACGCGGCGCTCGTTCAAGCCAGCTCCTCCTCGGGGGCAGGTCCCTCCCCTACCCTAGCGGACGCCATCACCAGCTTGGCGAGCTCCATAGCCGCATCAGGCCGTGAGAACTCTCGGATCGCTTTACTTAACATACGTTGCTCTTCAGCTGAGTCTAAAATCCGGTGCAATTCCCCTGCTAGCAGCTCTGGCGTCAATCGTTCACCATCGATGACCCTGGCAGCACCGACCCGCGACAGTACACGTGCATTCTCTATCTGATGACCAGCCATTTCGTAGTTCGGTATTAGTACGGTTGGCTTCCCCAACGCGGCGGCCTCGGCAATTGTACTCGCCCCGGCCCGACCTACAATGACGTCGGCAACGGCCAGCGCCATAGGCATGTCCTGCTGAATGAATGCGTACGGATGGTAATGATCTAGCTCATCAACACGCCGAGTCATACGCCGAAGCTTAAACGAAACACGCTCGTAATCGTTCTCGCCCGTCTGATGAATCACCTGATACTTGGGTAATAGCTTTGGTAAGGCATCAAGCAATGCGTCGTTGATTTGAGCTGCCCCTTGGGAGCCGCCGGTTACAAATATTACGGGTAGATCAGCGGTGAGCTTAAAGGCGGCCAGACCCTCGAGGCGATGGGCACTAAATAGTTCGGGCCGCACCGGGTTACCCGTAAATACAAGTCTAGCGGCATCGAATCCCGCATAATTCTTGACAGGAAAGCCTACGGCAATTTTAGTTGCCCAACGACTTAAGATCTGATTGCTGAGCCCGGGTGAGATATCTGACTCGTGGATGACGAACGGGATACGGAGTAAATGGGCGGCCAGACCGACTGGTAACGACACATAGCCACCTTTTAAGAAGATGACATCCGGTTTGAACTTACGTAGAATTTTAAGGCTCGCGGTCACTCCCTGGACGGTGCGAAATGCATCACGCGTGTTGGGTCCCAGGGTACGTACGTTTATGACCTTAGTGAGCGCGTTCGACAAATGATGACGGCGAAACTTGCCGGCCTTAATAGCGGCAAATTTAAGGCCGGCCGCAGCGGCGATTCGCGCTTCCATGCTATCGGCCTGCCCAATATAGAGTAGTTCGACGCTACTATCGAGCTGCTTTAACGCGTCGCTGGTTGCGAGCGTTGGCGAAATATGGCCGGCTGTCCCCCCGCCGCTGACGATTACTCGCATCACTTACCTCACTTACGGTGAACTTTGATATGTTTAATAAAATACCGGCACCGAGTAGCGAAATTACGAGACTCGTCCCCCCGTAGGAGATAAATGGCAGAGGGATACCGGTAAGCGGGATAATCGAGAGCATGGCGCCAATATTGATGGCCGACTGAAATAGAAACCAGAGTGAGATGCCCGTGGCGACTAGACGCCCAAAGGTGTCGGGGGCGTTGCGTGCAACTTGAAGTCCGCGATAGACCAGAAAACCGAAGAGGCCGATTACCGCGAGCGAGCCGATAAAGCCAAACTCCTCACCAATGATGGCAAAGATGGAGTCGTTGGCGGCCTCCGGCAAGTAGCCGTACACCTGAATGCTATGCCCAAGCCCAAGCCCTAATATACCACCCGAGCCAATGGCTATAAGTGCCTGACTAATGTGATATCCCGAACCGGAGGCGTCTTTAGTCGGGTCCAAAAATGTCGCCAGTCGACTCACACGATGCGGGAATGCAGCGATGGCAATCCAACTGGCCACCAACCCCGTGCCCAATAGCAGCACTAGATGCGTCCAACGTAAGCCGGCAGCAAAGAACATACCAATAGCGGCAAAGGCCAAGACTGCCATCGTGCCCATATCTCGCTGAAAGATCACAATGACGAAGCAGGCCGCGCCCACCATGAGCATAAAGGGAAAGAGGCCGTCCCAGAATGATTTTAGCTCATCCCCGCGACGCTCAAACCAAGCGGCTAGATAGAGAATGAGCGCCAGCTTTAAGAGTTCGGCCGGCTGAAACTGCACCGGACCCACACTGACCCACCGTGTCGCGCCATTGGACGAGTGAGAGAGTCCCGGCACCATGAGGGCTAGCAGGCTTAAGATGGAGAGACCTAAGATTATCGGGGCGTAGCGTTTCCAGGTCTGATACGGTACGGACGTCGCCACAATCCAAGCCACGATACCGATACCGACATACTTAATCTGATTGATGAAGAAGTAGCTGCGGTCGGCGCTACCAACAGATTTTTGGCTTAAGATTGGGCTAATAGAGTACATCATGACCAGGCCAATGGCTAGCAAGATGGTAACGGTTAGGGCAATCACATAATCGGGGTGATGTCCGCGTAGCTGCCCTCCAGCTGCCATTAGAGCTTGTTCCCGAGTAGTGCCAGTATCAGTCCGACGGCTCCTGTCACCTGCCCCACGACCCAGAGCCGCATAGTGACTTTAGTCTCTGGCCAACCGATTGCCTCCAGGTGATGATGCAACGGTGCTGAGAGAAATATTTTGCGCTTTAAGAGCTTCTTCGAAGCGATTTGAATAGCACTTGATCCAGCCTCTACCACAAAGACCGCGCCTATTATAGGCAAGACGAAGACGGTATTGGTGAGCATAGCAACCACGCCCAGTGTGGCGCCAAGGGCAGTTGAGCCCGTCTGGCCCATGAAAAACCGGGCCGGAAAGATGTTAAACCAGGTGTAGGTCAGCATAGCTCCCACGATGGCCGCGCAGAGGCCAGCGATGCCGTAGCTTCCTTGGAAGTACGCGATAATAGCGTAGGCACCAAAGGCGGTCGACAAGAGTCCACCAGCTAATCCATCGAGCCCGTCGGTCACGGATACCGCCTTGGTCGTAGAGACCACCACCAAGATAAAGAGTGGCACGTAGAGCCAGCCGATCGAGAAGTCACCGACGGCTGGTACATGAATGAGGTGATAACCTAGCTTATAGTAGAACCAGCTGGCGGCTAGAGCCGAGAGTGCAACAAGGGCTAGTAGCTGGGTTCGGGGCGTTAGACCGCCCCGCCGGTCAGACCGACCAAAGACATTCGATAAGTCATCAACCAGGCCGAGTAAACCGAATACAACCAACACAAAGAGCGGTAGCCACGTCTGATTGCGCGAGAAGTTGAGTGTCACGGTCATGATGGTGATTGCAATTATGAGTACCGCTCCACCCATCGTCGGAATATGTCGCTTATGTTTGGCAGCGTGCAGTTTATAAAACACCGGCGCACTCTCGCCTGTGGTGGCGGTCTCTCTGACCTTCTTCCACCACTGATGCTTAAAGGCTAGGCGCGTATAAAACGGCGTCAGTGCGAGGGTCAGCAGCAGTGTGCCAAAGGCCAGACTAGCAATCCGTGAGATGGAGGTAATCTCGTTGGCATGGATGAAGTTAATTGTGGGTAGTAGAGCCATGATTTGTATCTGTTAGTTTAACATATTTGAGGCTGTAAGCATAAGCACCTACGGGATCTGGCCTGTGGGTGCAATACCATAATACTTAAAGAGCCACTGGCAGATCTCGCCAAAGACCGGCACTGTGGTTGTCTCCGCGTAGCCGCTCACTCCTGGCTGGTTAATACGCACCATCAGGACGAATTTTGGATTATCGGCCGGGGCATAACCCACAAACGAGCCGATGTTGGCACCATCGATGTAACCTTGGCCATCGAGCCGCGGGATCTGTGCGGTGCCCGTCTTACCGGCAATCTTATAGCCCGGATTCATCACATCGGCTAGGTAGCCCGAGCCGTGTCGCGCCACTATCTGAAGCATTCCATCGAGCTGGTGGGCTGCCTCGGGCGAGATCACATGATCACGTATCAGCTTGGGTGGTATTGGCTTCGTAGTACCGTCAGCCATCATCTGGCCGTCAATAAGATGCGGCTGGTAGAGCTTGCCGCCGTTAGCAATGGCAGCCATGGCCGAGGCCATCTGGATCATGGTTACGCTCATCCCCTGCCCAAACGACATGTTGGCAAAATTCACGTTATTACCCGCCGCATTCGATGGCTGGTTCACCACTCCGGCTGCCTCGTTCGCTTGCTCGATACCAGTGCGTTCGCCATATCCGAAGTGCTTCGTAAAGTAGTCGTAGAGCGTTTTCTTGCCGGTAAGCGTAATCTGATCTGGATTACCACCTAATTTTCGCAGTACGAACATCACACCGGTGTTAAGCGAGTCCTTGAGTACGGTAGTCATCGTCTTGCCCTTGCCCGGCTTGTCGCCCGCGGCGTTACAGACCTGACGCTGATCGATGGTGTAGCAACCCGGATCGTCATAGGTAATGTCGGGCGTGACCTTGCCCTGATCGAGTCCGGCCGCCATCGTAAAGGCCTTCATGCCGGAGCCAGGCTCAAACTGGTCGGTGACGATCTGATTGGTAAAGACGCTATAATCGACCACCTTGCCGTAACCGTTTGGATCATATGACGGGAAGGTAGCCATGGCGATGACGGCTCCAGTATTGGGATCAATAATAACCGCGCTACCGGATTTCGCGTTT
>JBBRTP010000035.1:0-7659 GCA_038244255.1 Candidatus Saccharimonadia bacterium | reverse complement strand
GATGGCAAGCCTTCTTACGCCTCTAGTCCTAAGTGAACCGAACGAACTCGAAGTTTTGCGCACACTGGCCGATCGGGCGCTTGTGCTTGAGCACAGCGGATCGGTGACTACTTATCAGGCACTAAAAGAGTCCTATCGCCTCAGCGGGCGCTACCTACAAGATGAAGCGTATCCCGGCAAGGCCCTAAAACTGCTCGAAGCGGCCATGAGCTTCCCCGATGGCAATTTTATTACGCCCACGAGCGTCCAGCGCGCTGTTGAGAGTCAATTTGGCGTCAAGGTTGAGCAAGCCACACACGCCGAAGCCGACGCGCTCTTGAACTTAGAGGCCAAGATCCATGAACGTATGATCAATCAGTCGCGCGCCGTCAGCGTGGTCGCCAACGCACTGCGTCGTGCCAGGGCCGGTGTAGCTAGTCCCAAGCGCCCCATCGGCTCGTTTCTCTTCCTGGGCCCCACCGGCGTCGGCAAGACCGAGCTCGCACGGAGTATTGCCGCACTGTACTTCGGTGCCGAAGCACAGATGATCCGTCTCGATATGAGCGAGTACCAGCAGCCCGCGGATGTCAGCCGGCTACTTGCCTCAGCGGGCGAGAACCCGGGGGGCCTCCTCGCCAAGATTCGCCAGCAGCCGTTTTGCGTCGTGTTGTTCGATGAGATCGAAAAATCCAACCCGAATATCTTAAATCTCCTTTTACAGCTACTCGATGAGGGCAACCTCACGGACGGAGCGGGAAAGAGCACCTCGTTTAAGGACGCTATCATCATTGCCACCTCAAACGCCGGTGCCGAAGAGATCCGCCGACACATCGAGGCCGGCGAAGAGCTTGAGAGCTTTGAGCAGACATTTACCGATAATTTGATCAGCTCAGGTGCATTTAAGCCCGAACTCCTCAATCGTTTTGACGAGATTGTGCTGTTTAGGCCGCTAAACGAGGTCGAGTTGGCCCAGGTCGTAGGCCTGCTCATCACTGAGATCAATCTTACCTTGGAGCCGCAGAAGGTCAGCGTTACCCTCACCGAGACCGCCATTAGTCGATTAGTTAGTGAGGGGTACGATCCACGCCTCGGTGCTCGCCCGATGCGCCGCATGGTGCAGCGCCGGGTCGAAGACGCCGTCGCCGGCAAGATCCTCCGAGGCGAGGCCACGGCTGGCACCGTCATAGCCCTAGACGAGACCGACGTTGCCTCGCCCTCAGCGCCACCAACGACCCCTGCTTCAACCTCTTAGATTGACTTATATCATGTTTTGTGATATATTATGACGCATCGTTAATCTGATAAGCGCCTTAACGGGCACGAGTCTGATTACACGAACCTCGACAATGTGGAAGACACACCTCAAGGAGAGTCATGCGCGCCAGTTCAGAGCTCTATCCGATCGTCGTGCCCGAGGTCGACCCAATGCTCATCACAGTGAGAGCAGAGGCCTGTGGCCACAAGGACGAAGTACGCAAGATCAAGCACGGCTACTGCGGGCACTGTATCTCGAATGACCCGCTTGCCTGGAAGCTCAACCACCCGGGCCTCGTGCGGCGCCTCATCGACCGGCTCTTCGGCAGTACGCCGGCGAGCAAAGAGAAGGCTGCGATAACCCCAGCAAAGCTCCACGAGAGCTTCCAGATGGGGCACCGCAGCTTCACCTCCTGATCGCCGTCCCACCGGGCTACCTTTGTAGCCCAGTGGGACACGCCCTAAATCTTTCACATTGTCACACCGTCAACGATTGTGCATCGTTCTGATGAGTCCCATATGGACGAAACGGTACTAAAAAGAGCCCCTGACGGGGCTCTTTTTGTATGCAGCTATTAGAAGCGACGCGGCTGAGGCGTAAACGGAGCGGGACCATTCGGGACAAAGGTGAGCGCGGTACCCATCTGTCCAGCCCGGCCGGTTCGGCCAATGCGGTGCACGTAGTCGTCATACACCTTGGGCGGGTCGAAGTTAATCACGTGTGATACATTCGGGATATCGAGTCCACGTGCGGCAACATCGGTGGCGATGAGCGCCTGCACGCGGTTATCCTTAAAGGCGTTTAAGGCGCGCTGGCGCTGTGGCTGGCTCTTATTGCCATGGATGGCCTCCACCTTGAGGCCACGCTGGTTTAACCGATCGGCTAGCTTCTGAACGCCCCACTTGGTCTCACCAAAGATAAGAACCTTGGTAAATTCAGGTCGGCCGAGGAGCTCCACGAGCACCTCTTCCTTGGCCTCCTTGCCGCCATCGTATCGGACAACGTCCTGCTCCACGTGGTCGCTCGTCTCGCCCTTACGGACGGAGACGGTGGCCGGGTCTTTGAGCATCGTCGAAATGAGCTGGTCGATATCTGGCGTAATAGTAGCGGAAAGAAACAGCGTGTGACGCTCGGCCGGGAAGTGGTCCAGAATGGCTCGAATGTCACGGATGAAGCCCATATCAAGCATTCGATCGGCCTCGTCTAAGACGAGCGTGTCGAAGTTATCAAACTTCAAACCATAGTTTTCGATGAGGTCCTTAAGACGACCTGGCGTACCGATGATAAAGTGAGGCTTACGGGCCACTTGTGAGAGCTGGCGGTTAATCGAAGCACCACCGACAACGAGCGCCGAGTAGAGGTTAAGGCCACGGGCAAAGAGGCGGAACTCCTCCTCAATCTGTACGGCGAGCTCACGGGTCGGGACCATGATGAGCGTACGGTGTGCCTTGCCGGTAAGAATGCGCTGGATGATGGGCAGGAGGAAGGCGGCCGTCTTACCGGTGCCGGTGTTTGCGAGCCCAATAAGGTCACGGCCTTCGAGCACATAGTGAATCGATCCGTCCTGGATAGGGGTGGGGTTAACATAGCCGTGAGAGTCAATGTTACTCTGCAGACGCACGTCGAAACCGAAGTCGACAAACTTGTGCGTGGGCTCAAAGATGATTTCATCGGCCGGCGCTACCGCCTTATTGATGAAGCGATCGGGGTGAATGGTCGAAGTACGAGGCGCGCGACGCGGCCCCTGGTTACGAGACGAGAAGGCCGGTCGGCCCCCGCCACGGCCACTACGGCCCATTGAAGAATTTTGATACATAAAAGACTGATCTCCTTACATTTGGTATGAGAGACCTAACTTCAAAAAGAGGGATTCTGGAGAGAATCAATCCGCAGGATGCGGCAGGCTTTCGTGTCCTTAGACAGGGAAGTCAGATCATAACTGCAGAGGTGAACCGCAAGTATCAGATCTGATCCGAGTGACGAGGTATTCACGAACAACAATTGAAACAACTGTAGCATAATTGTACGTACTTGTCGATAGTATTGATTTAATACAAATATTATGCTAATGTTATGTTTATCGTTGAGCGTCCGCTCGCGTACACCCGCCAGTCTTGAGAGGGGACACCAATGGCCAATACCATCGATCTTGACGCTCTGATCGAGATCTGCCAGCGCGAAATCAGCGTCCGTTTCGGTACCCCCGTGCGGGAGGTCATCATCGAGGTCGTTGAGCGCGAACTCAACGCCAGTGTGCCAGCTGACGCCGACGACCGCAACTTTTTCCTGTTTAAGGCCATGTTCGGCCTGAACCACGAGATCATCGAACGCCAGAAGCTCGATCCGAAGAATTTCCCAACCGATGCCAACAGTTCCAGGCCGGCGACGTTATTGATCGACGGGCTGGTGCTCTACTTCGAGCACATAACAACACCGGCCCAGGCCAGTTAACTATCATCACCCTGGCGAAGAGAAAACGCTCTCTTTGCGAGGGTGTTTTCTATGTTCTTCTGAGTTCGTAAACTTCGACTTATCCCATAGACAGCCTCATCTATATATGTATATGCTCTAATGCATGAGCAAACACCTGGTGATCGTCGAGAGCCCCGCCAAGGCCAAGACCATTGAGAAATTCCTCGGTCCCGACTACAAAGTCGAGGCCTCTTTTGGCCATGTTCGGGATTTGCCTAAGAGCGGCATGAGCATCGACATTGAACACGGGTTTACGCCTAATTATGAGATTAGCCCCGATAAGTCCAAACGCATCTCCGAGCTCAAGAAACTAGCCAAGGGCGTGGATGAGGTCTGGCTAGCCTCCGATGAAGACCGCGAAGGCGAGGCTATCAGCTGGCACCTCTGCCAGGCTTTAGGGCTTGATCCTAAGACCACCAAGCGGATCGTCTTTCACGAGATTACCGAGTCCGCCATCAAGCAGGCCATCGCTAATCCCCGTGTGATCGACCAAGGTCTCGTAGACGCCCAACAGGCGCGCCGCGTACTCGACCGACTGGTGGGTTATGAGCTATCGCCGGTATTGTGGAAAAAGGTCCAAACCGGCCTCTCGGCCGGCCGGGTGCAGAGCGTAGCCGTGCGCCTCATCGTGGAGCGCGAGCGTGAGATTGAGAACTTCGCTGCCGCCGCCACCTATAAAATTACCGCTGAGTTCGACCTGGGTGACGGTGCTATGTTAAAGTCCGAGCTCCCACGCCGCTTCCCAACGGCGGAAGAAGCGCGCCAGTTCCTCGAAGACGCCAAAGGCGGCAAATTCAGCGTGGCAAGCCTCGAGACCAAGCCGGCCAAGCGAAGTCCAGCTCCGCCCTTCACCACCAGTACCCTGCAGCAAGAAGCGAGCCGCAAGCTCGGCTTTAGCGTGCGCCAGACCATGGTGGTAGCTCAGAAGCTCTATGAAGCGGGGAAGATTACCTACATGCGTACCGATTCGGTGCATTTGAGTGACCTGGCACTGTCGATGGCGGCCGAGACTATCACTCGGGAGTTCGGCGCCAAATACCTCGAACGACGCCAGTTTAATACTAAGTCGGCCGGCGCTCAGGAGGCTCACGAAGCCATCCGTCCTACCCACTTCCCGCACTCGACCGTTAGCGGCGACCGTAACGAATCGCGCCTCTATGAACTCATCTGGAAGCGCACCGTGGCCTCCCAGATGGCCGAGGCCCGGCTGGAGCGTGCTATCGCCGAAGTCGCCATCTCAACACGACCTGAGCTGCTGGTGGCTAAGGGCGAAGTCGTCATCTTTGACGGGTTTCTCAAACTCTATTTGGTCGACCGCGATGAAGACGAGGAGGGCGACGAATCCGGTGTTTTACCGCCGCTCGAACTAGGCCAGATCCTCACCCTTGCCGCTATGGCCGGTACCCAGACATACGATCGCCCGAAGCCGCGCTACACCGAGGCTTCACTGGTTAAGCGCCTAGAGGAGATGGGTATCGGCCGGCCGTCTACCTATGCTCCAACTATCTCGACCGTCCAGGATCGTGGTTACGTGGAGAAAGGTGATTTAGAAGGCAAAGAGCGCTCAATTAAACGGTTCGAGCTGTCCAAGAGTATTATCACCGAGACCGATACGATAGAGACCTACGGGGCCGATCGTAATAAACTCTTTCCCACTTCAGTCGGCATGCTTGTCTCTGACTTTCTCGTAAAACATTTCCCCGATGTGGTTGATTATCAATTCACCGCTAAAGTCGAAGAAGAGTTTGATGAGATTGAGAACGGCCACCAGAAGTGGAACGCCATGATCTCCGAGTTCTATGGTCCGTTTCATAAGACGGTGGAGGCCGCGGCCGATATCTCACGCGAGGAGGCCTCCGGGGCGCGCGAGCTCGGACTCGACCCCAAGACCCAGAAGCCCATCATCGCGCGCCTCGGCCGCTTCGGCCCGATGTTGCAGCTGGGTTCAGCCGAAGATGACGAAAAGCCCAAGTTTGCCCCATTACCCACCGGCCGCCGTATCGACGATGTGACGCTCGAAGAGGCCTTGGAACTATTTAAGCTACCCCGTGTGATCGGCCAGACAGCCGATGGGCAAGACATCGCCGCCAACTTCGGCCGCTTTGGACCATACATTAAGTGGGGGAGCACCTACACCTCCATTAAACCGGATGATCCCTTTACTATTACTCTCGAACGCGCGCTTGAACTGATTACGGCCAAAACCGAAGCCGATAAGGCCAAATACATCAACCAGTTTGAGGGCACCAAGATTGCCGTATTAAACGGCCGCTTTGGCCCGTATATCACCGATGGCACCAAGAATGCCAAAATTCCTAAAGACACCGACCCGGCCTCCATCACCCTTAAACAAGCCGAAGTGATGCTCAAAGAGGCTCCCGCCAGGTCAAAACGGCGAAGAATCGTAAAATCGTCATAATTACAAATAGCTAAATATCTCTTGTAATAATGACCATAAAACCCTAGGATATTGCTTACTATGCCGGTGGTCGGCACTGTTGTGCGGGCAGTTTCATTAACAGGCGGTAGAGTTATGGCTAAGTCTAAACAAGCTAAGAAAAAACGCCGCCAGCGGCGACAACCGCAGTTCTTTGAAGTGATGCCAACGATGGCAATGCCGACGCTACCAACCTTACCTTCGATATCTAGCCCCCATCTGGAAGAGCAGCTGGTGGCCGGCGCGCAGGAGGCCTGGCGCTACGGCCGAGTAGGCGCGCAGGAGGCCTGGTTATATGGTCGCGCCGTGGCCGATGACGCCGGCACTCTCGCCCGTAATCTTGGCCGGTCACTCTGGAGTCGGCGAGCCCGCGCCATCTACATCTCGCTGTTTGCCATCGGAATACTTGCCAGTATCAGCGTGGTCTCCACCATGGCTATATCTACCTACAAGCTCTATGCCAGTGATATCTCAAGCCCTTCAGCTCTGTTAAGCAAAAAGAAGACCGGCGTCACCATTTTGGATCGGAATGGCCAGGTGCTCTATCAAGGCTATGGCGCCCAGAATGCAGCGGCCGTACCACTCGCCGTCCTACCCAAATCGCTCAAAGACGCCACGTTGGCCGCGGAGGATCCGTCGTTTTACTCGCACCCCGGCTTCTCATGGCGCTCAACCTTCCGCGCGGCGTGGGTTGATCTCACGCATCGCGGCAAGGTCGAGGGTGGCTCAACTCTCACGCAGCAACTGGTTAAAAACGCCATTCTTACCTCTAATAAGACCTTTGAGCGCAAGTTCCAAGAAATCGTTCTCTCCACCGAGCTTGAACAGCGCTATAGTAAAGATCAGATTCTAGAGATGTATTTGAATGAGGTCTACTACGGCGAGGGTTCAAATGGTGTTGAAGCCGCGAGTGAGGCCTACTTCCATAAATCGGCGAAAGACTTAACACTTAGTGAATCGGCTCTTCTGGCCGGCTTACCACTGGGTCCGAGCCGTCTCGACCCCAACGTCGACCCCCAAGCCGCCACCGACCGACGCAACTATGTACTCGACCGCATGGCCATAGCAGGCAGTATTACCCCTGCCGCTGCTACCGCCGCTCAAGCTGAACCGATTCACGCCTTCTCCCGTACGGCGACAATAAATGCTCCCCACTTCGTCTTCTTCGTACTTGACCAGTTGCGCACTCAGTACGGCGCCGACGCGGTGGAGAACGGCGGTATTACAGTGCGCACCTCACTTGATCTCACCAAGCAGAATGCGGCACAGCAGATTGTCGCAAGTCAGATTAGCCGATTAACCAGTCACAATGTCTCCAACGGCGCACTTGTCTCGCTGGACCCTGCCACGGGCGATATTATCGCAATGGTCGGCAGTGCCGATTATTACGCTCCTGGCTGGGGCGCCTTTAACGTCATCGCCCAAGGGCAACGCCAACCCGGCTCCAGTTTCAAGCCATTTGCCTACGTTACCGCCTTTGAGAAGGGCTGGAACGGTGCCAGTACCGTGGTTGACG